>JAZSFE010000047.1:0-44355 GCA_045532105.1 Faecousia sp. | reverse complement strand
GGCGCTGTGGCTGCTATTGCCATTTCTGTGTGGAATCTGGATCCCTGGGTCGCATTGCTGCTGGCTATCCTGTCCGGTATGGCTGCGGGATTTGTCACGGGTGTTTTCCACACCATTTGCGGCATCCCTGCCATTTTGTCAGGCATTTTGACTCAGCTTGCTTTGTATTCCATTAACCTGCGTGTCTTGGCAATCGGCATGGAAGCAACCACCAATGCCAATGTGCCGCTGCAGCCCCGGTTTAATGATTATGAAGTGCTGGTCAACAGTTTCTATATTCGCCAGCTTAGTTTGAAGAATCCCTTGATCCTGTTGGCGATCTTGGTGTTTGCGGTTATTGCGATTTTGTACTGGTTCTTTGGTTCGGAATTGGGCTCTGCACTGCGCGCTACCGGCGCTAACGGGAATATGGCCCGTGCTCAGGGTATCAACACCAACACCGCCAAGGTTTTGGGCCTTGTGATCTCTAACGGTATGGTCGCTTTGGCGGGTGCTCTGCTTGCTCAGTATTCCGGTAGCGCTACTGTGGATATGGGCAAGGGTGCTATCGTAATCGGTCTGGCTGCCATTATTATTGGTGAGGTTCTGCTGAGCAAAGTGTTCCGCAATTTTGCGCTGAAGTTGCTTGCCTGTGTAGTGGGCGCGATTTTGTACTATTTGGTGGTTACCTTGGTGCTGCGCATGGGTCTGGAGACATCTGACCTGAATTTGCTGACAGCATTGGTAGTTGCACTGTTCCTGGCAATTCCGTACTGGAAGACCAAGTATTTTGATAAATTGGGCAAAGGAGGTTTGCACCATGTTAGACATTAAGCTGATTTGCAAAACCTTCAACCCCAATACCATCAACGAGAAGAAAGCCCTGCAGGGCGTGAGCCTGCATCTGAAGCCCGGTGATTTCGTTACCGTTATTGGCGGTAACGGCGCAGGAAAGAGCACGCTGCTCAACTGCGTGTCCGGTGCATACAGCGTGGATGCCGGTCAGATTTTGATTGACGGCGTAGATGTCACACATCTGCCGGAGCATAAGCGTGCAAAGTATATCGGCAGAGTGTTTCAGGATCCTATGATGGGCACGGCTGCTACCATGCAGATCGAGGAAAATCTGGCTTTGGCTGCTCGTCGGGGTAAAGGCCGCACCTTGCGTGCTGGCATTACCAAGGCGGAGAGGGAAACGTATAAGGAACAGTTAAAGATCTTGGATCTTGGCTTGGAGGATCGGCTTACAGCGAAAGTTGGCCTGCTTTCCGGCGGTCAGCGCCAGGCGCTGACACTGCTTATGGCCACTTTGCAAAAGCCTAAGCTGCTGCTGCTTGATGAGCATACTGCAGCGCTTGACCCCAAGACAGCTGCAAAGGTTCTGGAAACGACTCAGGCCATCGTGGAAAAGGATCAGCTTACCACGCTGATGATCACCCACAATATGCGTGACGCAATTGCTTACGGCAATCGGCTGATTATGATGTATGACGGCCGTGTGGTGGTAGATGTTTCCGGTGAAGAGAAGAAAAACCTGACTGTAGAGCAGCTGCTGGCGCTTTTCAGCAAAGCAAGTGGCTCTGACGAAGCAGACGATAAGCTGCTGCTTTCCTAAATGAAAGAAAATCGGGACAGCCGAAATGTGGCTGTCCCGATATTTTTATGCATATTTGCTGACAATATCATGCATGGCCTGGAACTGTTCTTCCATATCCTGCACCAGCTTAAACTGTGTGCGGCAGCGGTCCAGATTCTGCTCGGGATAGTGGATGCGGAAGTAGTTGTCGCCATCTAAATAGTCCGTTAAGAACCGGATGCCGCATTCCAGAGTCATGAGCTTTGCGCCCCAGGGCAGATATTCAAGCTCAGCGGGAGTCAGAGATCCTTGGGCGCCTTTCAGGAAACCGCGGGTGTAAGCTTCATAAAGGTCAATGTCAAAGTTGACTTTGCTTAGGTCCTTTTCGTCTTCTGGATTGTGGTTTGCGCCGAAGCGAATGGAATCACCGAAATCATTGATAGAAAGGCCGGGCATGGTGGTGTCCAGATCAATGACACAGATGCCCTTGCCGGTGGCCCGGTCAACAAGAATGTTGTTCAGCTTGGTGTCATTGTGGGTTACTCGCAGGGGCAGTTTCCCATCCCGAAGAGCCTGCAAGGCTACGGAGCAATCAGCTTTTCTTGCCATGACAAAGTCAATCTCTGCCTGAACGTCTTTCGCTCTGCCCATTTTATCGGCATCCAAAGCCACCAGGAATTTGCGGAAACGGTCTTCAGTATCGTGGAAGTTTACAATGGTTTCGTGGAGCGTTTCGGCGGGGTAACCTTGGAGCATATATTGGAATTTACCAAAGGCATAAGCAGAAGCTTCAAATAGTTCAGGTGTTGCAGACTGGTAGCAGTCTGTACCTTCGATAAAAGGAGTTAATCGCCATACTTTGCCGGTGGAATCGGTATAGAAATCTTTGTCGTCTTTGGTTTTTACAAGGCTAAGGGTTTCCCGGGCAGGATCTCCTCCGGCATCTTCAATGGCCTTTTTTAAGTAGGTAGTGATGCCAACCATGTTTTCCATAAGCTCTTCGGGGTGGGGGAAAGCGGCAGAGGACAGGCCCTGGAGAATAAAACGGATGCAGTCTCCGTCCTGTGGCTGGCAGATTACGCAGTAGGTGTCGTTGATGTGACCCTGGCCGTAACGTACGGCACCAACTAACGTGGCGGGGAATTCATAATTGTTGAGAACTTCTTTCAAAATGGGCATGTTTGAATTGATACAAGGTGTAGTCATTGCATTTTGCTCCTTATTTAGCGGAATGGTTGTTATGAGTGTCTTTTTGCTTAAATTTCTGTCGGTATTGCGCCGGTGACATTCCCTCTGCCTGGCGGAATCTCTGAGAGAAGTAGCTGGGAGAGGAGAAACCGCTTGTAAGTGCGATATATGAAAGGGAATAGTCTGTAGTGCGCAGCAAATTTTTGCTTTCCTGCAGGCGAAGGGACAGCATATAGTTTATGGGCGGAACGCCGTATTCCTTGCGGAAGGTATGGGCCAGGTGGTATTTATTGACGTGTGTTACTTCGACTAACGTGTCAAGCGTTACGTTTTCCTTAAAATGTGCATCGATATATCGCTTTGCAACAGCGGCTTCCTTGGCGGCGATTACCGGTGTGGATTGAGAGGAAACAAGATGTGTGCGCCGTATAAGGCGGATTACCAAGATGTCAAGGAAGCATTGACAAGCTGCTTCATATCCCGGAGATTTTCTCTCGATCTCCCGGAGGATACTGCGTAAATAAAATTGCACATCTTCACCGGCGCTATCAAGGTGTACGATGCTGTAGGGGACGGATTCCTCACTATCCATGGAAAGTTCCAGACCCTCCAAGCCGAGGACTATGTATTCCAGAGGAGAAGCATCAAGACTGGTTTCTGTATGATTGACGTTGGGATTTACAATGACCATATCATCAGTTTTGACGGTATAACTAATACCCTCGATCTGAAATTTACCTGTTCCACCTACAACGAAGAACAGTTCCACGCAGGCGTGAGCGTGGGGGACGCTGTGCCAGTCACCTCCGTATTTTGAGGTGCTGATGTATAAAAGTTTGGCATTGGGCAATTGGAGATCGTTTGATATATGTGTGAAATCATAGCGGTTAATACTCATAGATATATGCTCCGTAAGTTTATATTTATTGTAAAGACGACTGCGTTATAACGATATTTTCTTTAAACATTATAAAGAACAAACAAAGAAAAATCAAGATAATAATATAAAATTTCATATAATTCATCAAGAAATGATAAATATCCAGAAAATGGTAATGGCAATATGCATAAAATTACGGGGTGAAATTTATAAGTATTTAACAAAAATTGCGGTGGACGCAAAAAATATAAATTAGATGACAAGAATCGGGTTGTTCCTCATATATGGTCACGATAATATATAGTTGCGTAGGGCGACCTGCGTAGACAATATGTTCATTAAATATATGGAGGAATTGACAATGAAGAAGATTTTTGCACTGCTTCTTGCTTGCGTCATGGTCATCGGCCTGTTCGCTGCTTGCGCTCCTGCCGTAGAAGAGACCAAGACCCTGAAGGTAGCAGCCATCGAAACTGCTTACGGCTCCCAGATGTGGGCTGACGTTTGCGCAGCTTTCGAGGCACAGACCGGCATCAAGGTTGAGCTGGTCACCGACAAGAACCTGGAAGATGTTATTGGACCTCAGATCCAGGGTCAGAACTATCCCGACGTTGTGCACCTGGCTACCGGCCGTCCCGCTGGTTTGACCGAGCAGCTGATCAAGGCTAACGGCCTGCACGACCTGACCAATGTTCTGAACATGACCGTTCCCGGCGAAGACAAGAAGGTTTCTGACAAGATTGCCGGTGGCTTCACCGACACTTCTCTGACCAACCCCTACGCTGACGGCAAGACCTACATGGCTCCTATGTTCTACTCTCCCTGCGGACTGTTCTACAATGCAAAGCTGTTCGAGGCTAAGGGCTGGACTGTCCCCACCACTTGGGACGAGATGTGGGAGCTGGGCGACAAGGCTAAGGCTGAGGGCATCGCTCTGTTCACTTACCCTACTGCCGGTTACTACGACGCTTTCATGTACGCTCTGATGTACTCTATCGGCGGCGCTGATTTCTTCAACAAGGCTACCAACTATGCCGAGGGCATTTGGGATACCGACGAAGCTAAGACTCTGTTCGCTATCCTCGACAAGCTGGCTGACTACACCCACGAGAAGACCCCCACTCAGGCTAACAACCAGGACTTCACCAAGAACCAGCTGATGGTTATGCAGAACGAAGCTCTGTTCATGCCCAACGGCACCTGGATCATCGGTGAAATGGCTAATGCTGAGGAGACCCTGACCAACGAGTTTGCTTGGGGCATGACCGCTCTGCCTGCTGTTAAGGAAGGTGGCGCTGGCTACTCCTACACCTGGTTCGAGCAGGCTTGGATCCCCGCTGGCTCCAGCAACAAGGCTGCTGCTGAGCAGTTTGTAGCTTTCCTGTACTCCGACAAGGCTGTTGAGATCTTTGCTAAGCAGGGCGCTATGCAGCCTGTTCTGGGCATTGCCAACAAGCTGGAAGGAGACAACAAGCTGTTCTACTCCATTTATGACAATGGTGCTAAGGCTGCTATGGGCAACTTCGCTGCTTTCGATGCAATTCCCGACGTGACCACTTCCGGTGTGTTCTTTGAGCCCATCGACAAGCTGGTTGCCGGCACTTTGACCATCGAGCAGTATGCTGCAAACATCAAGACCGCTTCCGATCTGATGCGTGCAAACCTGAAGAAGTAATTCTCCATCCAAGACGGAAAAGTAAGTAATTTGGGTGGCAGTGACCGCTGTCGCTGCCACCCTTTTATTTTCGGAAAGTGTTTTCCTCTGTGCAGGTGGGCCCTGTATGGCGGAAAGCATTTTGCAGTATATAAAGGAGAGGTTAAAAATGAGAAGTAATGTTAGACGCAATGCGTTTTTGTGGGTTTGCCTGGCACCTGCGGTGTTGCTTTTTATTCTGTTCATGGTGATCCCCACATTTAACGTTTTCCGCCTTTCTATGTTTGAAAAGGGCGCATACAACCCTCAGGAGGTTTTTGTGGCCTTTAAGAACTTTGAGAAGCTGCTGGCTAGTCCGCAGTTTATACAGTCTATGCAAAATACACTTTTGATGATCGTGATTGTGACGCTTTTTACCATGTCTTCTGCGTTGATCTTCGCCGGTATTTTGTCCAGAGAAAAGCTGAAGGGTCAAAATTTCTTCCGTATTGTGTTTTACATACCTAATATCCTGTCCGTTGTTGTTATTTCCGGTATTTTCTCTGCCATCTACGATGTGGATAAGGGCCTGCTGAACTCTATTTTAAATCTGTTTGGCGCAGAGAGTGTCCTGTGGAAGGGCGAGAGCATGATCGTAACCAGTATTATCATTGCCATGGTCTGGCAGGCCATCGGTTACTACATGGTTATGTACATGGCATCTATGGCGGCTGTCCCTCAGTCTATGTATGAAAGCTCCGGATTGGACGGCGCTGGCCGTGTGACCCAATTCTTCCAGATCACACTGCCTTTGATTTGGACCAATATCCGTACCACGCTGACCTTCTTTATTATCTCTACCATTAACATGGCATTCCTCTTTGTCAATGCCATGGTTGGTTCCAGCGGTGGTTCTGCTGCAGCTTCCAAGGTGACACTGATTTACATGTACGACCAGAAAAATGCCGGACTTTACGGTTATTCCATGGCCGTTGGCGTGTTGATCTTTATCATTTCCTTTGCTCTGTCTGCTTTGGTAAACAAGGTGACCGAGCGTGAAGTTCTGGAATACTAAGGAGGTGCTCTTATGAGGCTTAAAAAAGAAGTAAGCGCCGGCGAGCGCCTGTATAAGATTTTCATTTATTTCGTGCTGGGTCTGCTGGCTGTGCTGATCCTTGTTCCTGTGGCGTGGGTGTTCATGGCTTCCCTGAAGGAAACCGCTGAGCATTATGGCAGTCCTTGGGCTCTGCCTACCCATATTCATTGGCAGAATTTTGTGGAAGCTTGGACAACATCCAGAATGGGTGACTACATGGGTTACTCTGTGCTGGTCACAGGTCTTGGCCTGCTGATCTTGTTGGTGGTGGCGCTGCCTGCGTCTTACTGCCTGGCTCGGTTTAACTTCGTGGGCAAGAAACTGCTGAACACCTGCTTTATGGCCGGCTTGTTCGTCAATGTAAACTACATTGTAGTGCCCATTTATCTGATGCTCAATGATGGCGATATTTGGCTTCGTAAAATGCTTGGAAACGGATTTCTGCTGAATAATCACATTGTAGTAGCCGTGATCTATGCGGCAACCGCATTGCCCTTTACTATTTATCTTCTCAGCAGCTATTTCCAGACTGTTCCCCATGATTTTGAGGAGGCTGCCTATATTGATGGCGCCGGTTACACCAGAACCATGGTGGGCATTATCTTCCCCATGGCAAAGCCCTCCATCATCACGGTGATTCTCTTTAACTTCCTGTCTTTCTGGAATGAGTACATCATCATCAAGACTTTGATCACGGACAACACCATGTGGACACTCCCTGCGGGCCTCTTAAATCTGATGCAGGCGCAGCAGTCTGCAGCAAACTACGGACCTATGTATGCCGGCCTTGTGTTGGTCATGGTGCCCGTGCTGGTGCTTTACATCTGCGTGCAAAACAATTTGACCAAGGGCATGACCGTTGGCGGCTTGAAAGGTTAAGGTGAGATCATGAAATTTTGGAAAGACCACGCAGTTTTGCGCATCGTTTTGATGATCTTGTTCTTTGTGGTGGGTCTGGCATTGGTGCTTTACGGCTGGAGCCTTACCGGTGAGATGACAGGCTTGATTTTGATGCTGGTTGGCATTGTCCTGATGCTTACCACACTTCTTATTTACAATCAGAGATTTACTTCCCGTTCCAGGTGATTCATACAAGGAGGACCTTATGGATTTTAACAGAAAATTTGGCAGAGTAACCATTCCTACGGATTTGGATGTGGTACCTGAAACCCTAGAAATTTTGAAAAAGTGGGGCGCGGACGCTATCCGCGACTGTGACGGCACGGACTTTCCTCAGGAGTTGAAAGACCAAGATGCCAAGATCTACTCCACTTATTATACCACCCGTAAGGATAATGCTTGGGCAAAGGCAAATCCTGATGAGGTGCAGCAGTGCTACATCATGACCGGCTTCCGCACAGCAGTGGGGGAGACCCTGTCCATCAAGCTCATGGAGGGCATTTCCGAAGAGCTGCTGGAAGTAAATACCCGGGACGACATTAAGCGTTGGTGGGAAGTCATGGATAGAACCGAGGGAACCATCGTTCCTGCGGATGCATGGCAGTATGATGCATCTACCGGTTGTGTTGTGATTTCTGATACCAAGCCATTCCACGAATATACAGTGGCCTTTTTGGCATATCTGATCTGGGATCCGGTACATATGTACAACGCCGTGACCAATGGCTGGAAAGACTTTGAACATCAGATCACTTTTGATGTTCGTCAGCCTAAGACCCATAAGTATACCATGGAGCGCCTGCGCAAGTTTATTGCAGATCATCCTTATGTGGATGTGATCCGCTACACTACTTTCTTCCATCAGTTCACCTTGATTTTTGATGAGTTGAAGCGGGAAAAGTATGTGGACTGGTATGGCTATTCCGCATCTGTTTCGCCCTATATTTTGGAGCAGTTTGAAAGGGAAGTGGGCTATAAATTCCGTCCGGAGTTTATTGTAGACCAGGGTTATTATAACGGCCAGTACCGCATCCCTTCCAAGGAATTTAAGGATTTCCAGGCTTTCCAGCGTCGGGAGGTTGCTGCCCTGGCCAAGGAAATGGTGGACATTACCCACGAACTGGGCAAGGAAGCCATGATGTTCCTGGGCGACCATTTTATTGGCACTGAGCCCTTTATGGATGAGTTTAAGACCATTGGCCTGGATGCTGTTGTTGGCTCTGTGGGTAACGGCGCAACGCTGCGCCTTATTTCCGATATTCCCGGTGTCAAGTATACTGAGGGTCGTTTCCTGCCTTACTTCTTCCCGGATACCTTCCACGAGGGTGGCGATCCTGTGAAGGAAGCCAAGGAAAACTGGGTCACTGCCCGCCGCGCTATCCTGCGTAAGCCCATCGACCGTATCGGCTATGGCGGCTATTTGAAGCTTGCCTTGGAATTCCCTGAGTTTATCGACTATGTGGAATCTGTGTGCAATGAATTCCGCGAGCTGTATGTGAACATCAGAGGCACGACTCCTTACTGCGTCAAAACCGTGGCTGTGCTCAACAGCTGGGGCAAGGCAAGAGCCTGGGGCTGCCATATGGTGCATCATGCGCTGTATCAAAAGCAGAATTACTCTTATGCAGGCATTATTGAGGCTCTGTCCGGTGCTCCTTTTGATGTGAAGTTCATTTCTTTCGACGATATTCGCAAGGATCCCGAGATCCTAAAGGGCATTGATGTTATCATCAACGTGGGTGACGGCGATACCGCCCATACCGGCGGCTACGAATGGGAAGATCCTACCGTTGCAGCAGCCATCCGCGGATTTGTGCATCGCGGCGGCGGCTTGATCGGTGTGGGTGAGCCTACGGGCCATCAGTACCAGGGTCACTTCTTGCAGCTTGCTAATGTGCTGGGTGTGGAGAAAGAGACCGGCTTTACTTTGGGTTACGACAAGTATAACTGGGATGCGCATGCTGACCACTTTATCCTTAAGGATGTAGAGTCCGAGGTGGACTTTGGCGAGGGCAAGAAGAGCATTTATGCTCTGCCCGGCACGAAAATCCTTGTCCAGCAGGATAAGGAAGTGCAAATGGCGGTCAATGAATTTGGCCAGGGCAGAAGCGTGTATATTTCCGGCTTGCCTTATTCCTTTGAAAACAGCCGTGTGTTGTATCGGGCGATTCTTTGGGCGGCAAATGCCGAGGATCAGCTGCACAAGTGGTACTCTACTAACTACAATGTGGAAGTCCACGCTTTTGTTGCCAACGGCAAATACTGTGTGGTCAACAATACTTACGTTCCCCAGGATACCACGGTCTACACGGACAAGGGCAGCTTCCCGCTGCACCTTGAGGCCAATGAGATCAAGTGGTACGAGATCTAAAAGGTATAAAAAGCTCTCCCGTTTTGGGAGAGTTTTTTGTAAAATTTTTGGTTAATTTTGTACATTCTTGCTTGCTAATTTTAGGGAAGTGATGTATCATAATCAAAGTAATGACTTTAATATAATTTTTTGGGGTTATTATTATGATTTCTTGTACTGAATTTATTCCTGCATACAGTGAGCTTTTTACCTATCTGGAGGACCATTATGGTCGGCCTGAAGTTGAAAAGTTCTGGACATATTTGTTCGAACCGACTGGCAAAGGAATTCCGCTGATCAATTTTGCCAAGAAGGATGGCCTGCGTGGTTGCTGGAATTACTGGAAAGGCACGCTGACTGAGGAAGCTGCGGACTGTATTAAGTATATTGATGAGAAAAAGGGCTGGATCTACAGCGAAATGCGTTACTGCCCTTCTAAGGGTCGCCTGTTGGAGCTGGAAAAAGAGATCGGACTGAAGCCCTATCATGATTATTGCGGTCATTGTGATTACTACCGCGCGGCTTTGGAACAGGTTGGATTGACTTGGACTCGGTTCCATTTGAACGTGAATGAGGCAAAATGCGGCAGCATTCTCTATGATCCCAAGATCTTCAAGGGCATGGTGGAAATGAGCGATGATGTGGAGATTCTGGATATCAAACCCGGCGACCATGAGTATTTCCATCCGGATTTTCACAGCAGCTTGAATATGGGCATTGATTATCTGGGTCGGAATTATGGTGTTGAGGTATTGAAGGATTATTTGGTCATGTATACGGGCCATGTATATATCAAGACCATTGAGGCTATGGAAACCGATCCGGTGGCTGCGATCGAGGCTAATATCCGAAATACATATAAGCTGGAAAAGGCAGAGGATGCGCTGACCATTGAAAAGGACGAAAAGGGAATGCGTGTGATCATTGCTTACTGTCCTGGTGTTAAGCACCTGCGTAAGACTGGGCGTGATGTTTCCAAGTGGTTCCGTTACAGCACGGAAACGGTCATGGAGACCCTTGCCAAGTTTGGTGGGCTGAAGTTTACTATGGAAAAGTACGACGATGAAACCGGTGCGGCGGTATATTCTTTTGCGCGGTAAGGTTTGAGGAGGAAAAGCTATGAATACATTGAAAGCCGGTTTTGCCCGAGTAAATGTGACTCCTGTGATGGGTGTCGCCATTATTGGTTATTATAAGCCGCGGCAAGTTAAGGGTGTTCTTGACGATCTTTATATCAATGCACTTGCGTTGGAGGCTGGCGGCAAGCAGGTATTACTGATGTGCATTGACCATTGTGGCGTAAAGCAATATATTATGCGCCCGTTCCGGGAGCATATCAGTGAAGTGACGGGAGTTCCGGTGGAGGCGATCTTTATTTCTGCCACCCATACCCATACGGGTCCGGCAATTCGCGAGGATTTGATTCACGATGATAATGCGGATAATACTCTGGCAGAGGAATATTATCAGTTTGTTTACCGCAAGATGGCGGATGTGGCGCAGATGGCCCTGCAGGACCTGAAGCCGGCCCGTATGGGTTGGGGCATTGGACAGGCACCTAATATTGCCTTTGTCCGCAGATTCCGCATGAAGGATGGCAGTGTTAAAACCAATCCCGGTGTGGACAATCCCGACATTGTTGCACCTATTGGCGATGTGGATGAGCGCGTCAGTGTGTTGCGGTTTGATCGGGAGGGTGCAGAGACCTTGGTACTGGTCAACTTTGCAGATCATCCTGATGTGGTGGGCGGTGAGCTGGTCTCTGCAGACTGGCCTGGTTTCCTGCGTAATACCGTGGAAAAGACGCTGGATAATACTAAGTGTATCTTCTTTAACGGTGCTCAGGGCGATGTGAACCATGTAAATGTCCATCCCAGAGGCGGTTACCTCAATGATATGTTCATGGACTTTGATGATGTTGCCCGCGGCTATAAGCACGCACAGTATATGGGCCGTGTGGTCACTGCAGGTGTGCTGCAGGCCTTTGATAAGGTCCAGTATGTGGATGTGGACAGTGTGAATTTCATCCAAAAAACCATTAAAGTACCTGCCAATTTGCCCAAAGCAGAGGATCTTCCTCAAGCCTATTACATCAAGCAAATGCATGAGCAGGGCAGAGATGCAGAACTTCCTTATTCCGGCATGATGCTGACCACCGCCGTGGCGGAGGCGCTGCGCATGGTACGGCTGGAAAACGGCCCGGATGCTTTTGAAATGCCTTTGACCGGTGTGGCAATTGGCAATATTTCTATGATCGGCATTCCCGGCGAACCCTTTACAGGAATTGGACGCGGCTTGAAACTGGCAGAGGGATGGGATATGGTGATTCCTTGCTGCTTGACCAACGGTAGTGAGGGATATTTCCCTATGCAGGATGCCTATGATGAGGGTGGCTATGAGGCCAGAAGCTCCAGCTTTAAGGCAGGCGTGGCAGAATTGATCATTCGCGAAGGTACTGCACTGCTGAATGATTTGAAGAAGGGGTAAGCAATATGATTGCAATTATCAATGCGACCTTAGTCATGAGAGACCACTTGATCCCCAAGGCGGTGCTTTGGATGGATGAGGGTAAGATCCTTGGTTTTGGAGAAATGCGCAACACAAAGGTGCCTGACGGCTGTGAGGTCATTGACGCGGAGGGTGCATATGTAGGCCCTGGCTTTGTGGATATCCATACCCATTCTGACGGCAAGATATTTTTCCAGGATGATCCTGTGACTGCAGCGCAGCATCATATGCAGCATGGCACTACTAGCTTGCTTCCTGCTTTGTACACAAGTATGGACACCAAGGCATACGTGGAAGCGGTTGCGGTTTTGCGCGATGCTATGAAAAAGCCGGAGTGCGCCAATATTGCTGGCCTTTATATGGAAGGACCTTACTTAAATCCCGGTTTTGGATGTGATCGCACATCGAATCCCTGGGCTGACGGTGTTAAGAAGGAAGCCTACCAGCCGGTGATCGACGCAGCGTGGGATCTGGCCCGCGTATGGTGTGTGGCGCCTGAGCGGGAAAATATTATGGATTTCGTGCTGGATGTAAAGGCAAAAAATCCCCAGGCACGATTTGCGGTGGCCCACAGTGCCGCATCTCCTCAGCAGGTGGAAGCGCTGATGCCATACGGCCTGATGATCGGTACGCACCACACCAATGCTACCGGTGATCGTCCCATGTATCCCGAGTGTCGCGGTGTGTGCGTGGATGAAACGGTCAATTATAACCGGGAGATCTATGCAGAGCTGATCTGTGACAGCCGAGGCATCCATGTAGATCCGTATATGCTCCGCTTGGTCCGTAAGATCAAGGGGGATGACCGGATCATTCTGATCTCCGATGCCTATGCTTGCGACGGCCCGATTCCTGCCGGTTATGAGGGTGTTCATGACATCAACTTTGACTGGGAAGGTGAGATCGCCGGCTCTAAGCTGACCTTGGAGGTCGCCTGCCGGAATATGATGGTGCATACCGGCGCATCTATCGTAAATGTGTTCCAGTATGCATCTTATAACCCTGCAATGGCTGTGGGTCTTTATGACCGCGGTGAGATTGCTGTAGGCAAGCGTGCAGATTTGGTATTTACAGATCATGATCTGAATGTGAAGAAAGTTATTTTGGCTGGCGAAATTCGGAAATAATCAGCAGTAAAAAAGCCGCAGAGCATTTGCTCTGCGGCTTTTGCTGTACATTAAGGGGTAGGGGTGTTGTTGGGATCGACAGATTCCTGAGAATTCTCGGGAGATTCAGGCTCCACAGGTGTGGCATCTTGCGTCTTAACCACAACTTTATCCAGCTTTTCATAATGGGAATAGGCGACCAACTTTTTCACTGGTTCTGTGCCTTCGGGGGAGTCTTTATAGCGGTAAATGCGATAGGTGCAGATGTCATAGCCAGTAATAGGTTGAACCAAAATATCACCATCCCGATAATTGCCGGGATTGTTGGTATACATGACATGCTCCAGTTCGTTGGGAGCGTGTGTGCGGATGGTTTCATATACGACTTCCATGGTTTGTTCGTCGTTTTGTGTGCCCCAAATGCTCACAGTAAGCACACCGCTGTCAGAAACCTCGGCTTCGATGCGCACAGGACGTCCGGTGGTGTTGCGGAAGGACAGATCCTTGGAGCCGTATTGAACATCTGCGTCAAAACCGGCCTGAACAAAGCTTGGAACATATGCGTGATTATGCCGTTCCAGAATTTCCAGATCAGAATTGACAGCGCAGTAGTAAAGTGTGCTGGCAATCTGGGACAGGCCACCACCAAGGGTGCTTTTCAGCTCTTTGTCGATATAGACAATGACTTCCTTGTAGCCCTTTGCTGTGGTGGGTTCGCCAATGGCGGTGTTAAACGAGAAGGTGTCGTCCGCCTTGATGATCATGCCGTCGAGAATGCGACAGGCAAGCTTTAGGTTGATCAGCAGATTTTTATCCACTGTGGCGGGGGTGCTGATGGTGGCCAGTGCTTTTTCAAATAAGCCATCATTTAGGTCTTCTTCAGTCAAGGCAGGTCGTAGGAATGTTAACGGGATTTCAAGCTCCTCGCCAAAATCTGCTTGATCCAGAAGTGCGGTGACATCATCCATCAGGAAACCGTAACCATATGTTTCGGGAGTTACTTCATAGGTTTCCTCATTGAGGACAGCGTCCACAGGGGCTACACACAGTGCATTGAAAATGCTTTGCAGGTCCAGGGCTTCCGGTGTTACTACGCTGATATTTGCAGACACCTGGAAAATGTTGCTGTTATACCCGTCGAGGATCTGATCTACTAGTTTGTTAATGTCCAGGCCGTATTCAGCAGTGCCGGTGGTGATGTACAGGGTTTGATACACAGTTTCGGTATCAATGTCCTTGCTGCTTATGTTCAGATTGGGTGCAGTGCCTTCCACCCTGTAGGAGGGTTGGGAGAGGGTGCTGCTGTATTTATCACCCAAAGCAGCCACAGCATCGCGAATGTATGCCTTGTCTAAGGTCAGATAAGGTAGAATGGAAACTACATGCGAGCCATTCAACACTTGGTTTCGAGCCTGTTGGCGCTCAGAACGACTGCCGGTTCTGCCGTAGTTGTATGCAGCCTCAATAACCCCGTTGACGTCCAAAGATGCGCCGGTATCCTTCGGGGACAGCACCAGTTCTGAGGTGTGAACGCTTACCACCATATCCAGCTTGGAATATGTATTTGTGGTTGCCTCTACTAAGGCGGCCCGGGCTTGCTCCGGCGTTTTGCCGCCCAGGTTGACACCGGCAGCGTAAACGTTGTTCAGGATCAGACCGTCATCTTCCGGCGTGGAAAGCAGCGCGATGCCGGAAATGATAATGGCGATCAGCAGGATCACTGCAACACCGGCCAGAAGGATAATGGTATTCTTTTGATTCAGGAAGGGAAATTTGGCGAGCAGACCGGTTTTCTTGCGCCGGCGGGCATTGCTGCCGGCAGTCCGACGGGAGGGGTATTGACCGGATGTTCTGGCGGGATCTACCCGTACGCGCTGCGTGGCATCATAGCCATCTGCAGCAGTGCGACGGTTGCTTGTGCGGTCAGTATTTGTGTTCTGGGGCGGTCTGCGGTTGCCCCTCATGTTGCCGTTATCGATGGTAATCGCTCCAATCTCTCAGCGGCGGTTGCCGCGCGTAAACTTCACATGATATACAGGTATTGTACCATATTTCGCCATAATTGCAATGACATTTCGTAACCAATCCTTGAAAATACTGTCAATCCCTTAGTTTTCAAGGCATTTTTGGTATTTTTCAATAAAGATTTTGCTTTGCCGCAGGCTGTCTACGCCGGATGCCAGCTTTAACCGCAAGGTAGGTTGCTTTGCTGTGGCCACAAACATCACCCGGTTTTTGTAGTCTGATTCTGCGCAAAGCTTGCTTACAGCATCAAAATTCAGTTGGCAAAGGGTAAACAAAACATCGCCGGCTTTTTGGCGAATATCCCGGATGCCTGCGGCTTGTGCCTTTGAACGCAAAAGGGCCACATCAATGAGATTCAGCACGCCCTTGGGAGGATCGCCATAGCGGTCAATGATCTCGTCCAGCAGGTCGTCTGCATCTTCCTGGGAACGGATGGCGGCCATGCGTCGGTAAAGATCCATACGTTCTTCACCACGGGAAACATATTCCTGATCCACATTTGCGGTGATATTCAGATCTGCAGTACAATCCGGAGCCTTAGGCGCTTCGCCACGCTCTTCCAAAACGGCTTCGTCCAGCAGCTTTAGATACATGTCATAGCCAACGCTCATCATATGCCCGGACTGTTCTGCGCCCAGCAGATTACCTGCGCCACGGATCTCCAGATCCCGCATGGCGATCTTAAAGCCGGAGCCGAATTCTGCAAAATCCCGAATAGCAGACAGCCGCTTTTCTGCGACCTCTGTTAAATTTTTATCGGGACGATAGGTGAAGTATGCATAGGCATGGCGGGTAGAACGTCCCACGCGGCCCCGGAGCTGATGAAGCTGAGAAAGTCCAAACCTATCCGCGTTTTCGATAATCAAAGTGTTTACGTTGGGAATGTCCAGACCGGTTTCGATAATGGTTGTACAGACTAATACCTGAATTTCGCCGTTTGCCATGGCGGTCATCACATCACTGAGGCCGTCCTCGCCCATTTTTCCGTGAGCAACTGCTACGGAAAGGCCGGGGATTCGACGCTTCAGCGCGCCGGCGCATTGGTCGATGGTCTCAACCCGGTTGTGCAGATAGTATACCTGCCCGCCCCGTTCGATCTCCCGGCGAATTGCATCGTCAATGATAGCGTTATTGTGCTCCATTACAAAGGTCTGCACCGGATACCGGTCAGCTGGGGGTTCTTCGATTGTGGACATATCCCGAATGCCGGATAGAGCCATATTCAGTGTTCTGGGAATGGGGGTAGCAGACAGAGTCAGAACATCCACGCCCTTGGATATTTCCTTAAGCCTCTCTTTGTGGCTAACACCAAAACGTTGTTCTTCATCTACAATGAGCAGACCAAGATCCTTAAATTCTACGTTTTTTTGCAAGAGTTTATGAGTGCCAATGATAAGGTCAACTCCACCGGCCTTCAGATTTTGAATGGTTCTCTTTTGCTCGGTGGGGGAGCGGAATCGGCTGAGCATGTCGATGTTCACAGGGAAACCCCGGAATCTGGCAACAGCGGTTTGATAATGCTGCTGTGCCAGCACTGTGGTGGGCACCAAAATGGCCGCCTGCTTGCCATCCATAATGGCTTTCATCACTGCCCGCAGAGCAACTTCGGTCTTGCCAAAGCCCACATCGCCGCAAAGCAGTCGATCCATGGGGATAGGGGACTCCATGTCCGACTTGATCTCGCTGATGCAGCGAAGCTGATCTTCTGTCTCGGGATAAATAAAATTATCTTCAAATTCCAATTGCCAGGGAGAGTCTGCGGCAAAGGCAAAACCTTCCTGCCGCTTTCTTGCGGCATAAAGCTGGATTAGTTCTCCGGCCATGTCCTTGGCTGCTTTCCGCGCTTTTGTCTTGGTCTTTTGCCAGGCATCGGAACCGATTTTGTTCAATCGGACATTTGCTTCTTCACCGCCACCAATGTATTTGCTCACAAGGTCAAGCTGAGTTGCCGGAACAAACAGCGTGTCGCTACCTTGGTATGCGATTTTGATATAGTCCTTGACAGCGTTGTCCACACGGATCTGCTCCATAGCAACAAAACGACCAATACCGTAATTTTCATGGACTACCAGATCGCCCGGAGTTAAATCCGTAAAAGAATTCAGCTTCTGACGGTTTGTGGCGGATTTTTTTGCCTTTTTCCTGGGCGCGGTGCGGGCGAGGAGCTGACCTTCCGTCAAAATCGCCAGCCTTGCATCCGGATATTCCATGCCAAAGGGCAGCGTGCCGTCTGTGAGTAGGATCTGACCCGGTTGGGGCATGCCGTTTAAGGGAATGGATAAAAAGGCGGAAAGCCCTTTCTGACTTAGCATTTCCTGCAAAAGCTCCGCTCTGCGACGGCTACCGCATAGTACAACAGAGGCAAAATCGTTCTTTTGGTAATGGGAAAGGTCGCCTGCAGCGGTGTCCATGCTGCCGCCATAGCCGGGAAGCTGCTTGGCCATCATGGGAAGCAACTGCTTAGGGCGGTTTTCCTCGGGATAAGAAGTGCCGCCAAAGGCATCGAAATAGAGAACGGGCCGACCGCTAAGATGACCGAGGAAGTCCTCCCACTGGCATGCGTAGTCACAAAGCTCACCTGCTACAAGACCGCTCTGGAGCAGATTGTCCAGTTGCATACCCAGCGCTTCCGTGCGAGTCCTTGCAGCACGCTTAAGACTTGCAGTGTCGCACAGCACCAGCAGGGCATTTCTGGGGATATAATCCATGGCTGTTGCGGTTTCCGGATAAATTAAGGACATATAACGGTCTGATGCGGGGTTTTGCAAACTGTTTCCGTATTTTTTCAAATCTTTTTCTAATGTCTGGATCAAAGCTTCGTTTGGGGCCTTGCGCCGCTTCTGACGGGCGATGAGCTTTGTAATGTCCTCACATAGGCCGGTCAGCCCCTGGGGGTGTAAACGAGGCTGAGTCTCACCAACAGGCAGGATCACAACTTCTTCGGTATTTTCCGTTCTGCGCTGGGTATCCGGGTCAAAATATCCCATGGTATCCAGTTCTTCACCGAAAAATTCTGCTCGGAAAGGCCGGTCAGCAGCAGGGGAGAAAACGTCAAGGATTCCACCGCGCACAGCAAACTGGCCAGGTCCCTCTACCATGGGGCACCGGCTGTAACCGCAGCCGGTAAGCTGCGCGGTGAGATCTTCAATAGAATACTCCTTGCCTACCTTGAGAGAAAAAGCGGCGCTTAAAAGCACCTGGGGCGGCATGGTGCGCTGACTGAGAGAGTCCCAGGATAGAATCTGTAGTTTTGCAACTCCGGTGGCAAGATCATACAGTTGCCGCAAACGCTTTTGTTCCCATGCCCGGGAGACCACGGCTGTATCATATAGCGTTAATTCGCGGGAAGGGAGGATCGCTGCCTGCGTACCCAGGAACGCATAGAGTTCCTCTTGCATACGCTTAGCGGTCATATCGTCTTGGCAAAGGATCACTACAGGGGCATCGGTATCTGTACAGAGACCGGCGATCAAGTGGGAGCGGTTGATCTGCCCAATGCCGGTAACCGCAGCACTTTCACCCCGGGTAACGCCCGATAATAGGGCTTGATACTCGGGGAGCGTTTTTAAGATGGATAAGATCGCCTTCATAACTTTCCTCCACGTAACAATGCGGAAAGGGGGAAAATACCCCCCTTTCCGTGGTGCTTTGACAATATTTACGGTTTGCTTCCGTTATACCGATTGGCGCTTTCCTGTACACCAAAATCAATGATGCACAGAGCAGCCTGCCCGGCACGTTCCAATGCGGAAGCCAATGCTTTTTCTTCAGATGCGCTAAAATTGGATAAGACCCAATCTGCCAGATCCTGCTGGGCATTGGGCTTTTCGCCAACGCCGATCTTCACCCGGGGGAAATCCTGGCTGCCTAGCTCGTTTATAATGGACTTGATACCATTGTGTCCGCCGGCAGAGCCGTCAGAACGGATGCGCAGACGCCCGGGAACCAGAGAGATATCATCAAACAGGACGATGATCCGCTGGGGCGGAATCTGAAAATAGGCACTGAGCTGAACTATGGATTTTCCCGAGAGGTTCATATAGGTCAGCGGTTTCAGAAGAAAGAGCTTTTTCCCATTGTAGTCGGTTTTCCCGTACAGGCCCTGGAATTTCGCCTTATCGATCTTGCAACGCAGCTGGTCTGCCAAAAGGTCAATGGCACGAAAACCGCAGTTGTGCCGGGTTTTTTCGTATTCCTTACCCGGATTGCCCAGGCCAACGATCAGCCACGCATCATTTTTTCTGCCAAACACAGCTTAAAACAGATCTGCGATGGATGTACCGCAGTGGATATGGGCAATGGCCTTAGCAAAAATGGGGGCCACATCCAAGGACTTGATCTTGCCGCTGGGGGTCAGATCGGTTACAGGAATGGTGTTATGCACTACGACTTCCTGAATGGGGCTGGCTTCGATTCGGTCGAAAGCGGGGCCGGAGAGAACACCGTGAGTTGCACAGGCATAAACAGCCTTAGCGCCACCTACATCTACAAGGGCCTGTGCAGCATTGCACAGAGAGCCGGCAGTGTCGATCATGTCATCATACAGGATGCAGGTCTTATCCTTAACATCACCGATCACGTTCATGACCTCGCAGACATTTGCCTTTTGACGGCGCTTATCTACGATGGCCAGACCCATATGCACCTTTGCTGCAAAAGCACGGGCACGGGCAACAGAGCCAACGTCGGGGGAGACGACCACGAAGTCGTCATGGTTGAAGGTATCCTCGGGGAACTTTTCCATATAATAATTTACAAAAGTAGGGTTGCCCAGCAGGTGATCCACAGGGATGTCAAAGAAACCCTGGATCTGAGATGCGTGCAGGTCCATGGTCAGTACCCGGTCTGCACCTGCAGCGGTGAGCATATTTGCTACCAACTTGGCGGAAATGGGGTCGCGGCTCTTAGCCTTACGGTCCTGACGGGCGTAGCCGAAATAGGGGATAACGGCAGTAATACGGCTGGCAGAAGCACGGCGGCAAGCGTCGATCATAACCAACAGTTCCATCAGATGGTTGTTGACGGGTTTGCAGGTGGACTGGATCAGAAATACGTCACAGCCACGGACGGTTTCGTTCAGAGAAACAGAAACTTCGCCGTCAGAAAATGTTTTTACTTCGCTGTTACCCAGAGGGATGTTCAGCTCTTTGCAAACAGTCTTTGCAAATTCGGGGTTGGAGTTGCCGCAGAATACCTTGATGTTCTCACCGCTCGCGATCATCGGAAGATACCTCACTTTTTCTTTTTATGTATTTCGCTTTGGTTTATATTCGTTCATATTATATCACTCAGGTCATAGAAAAAGCAACACCCAACAGTGAAAAATTACCACGAAAAAATGGCAAATATTCCATGTTTCTTCGGACAATATGCCTTTTTAAAAATAGGGGGGATTTTCCTTGCTTCCGGTATACAAAATTTTGGTCGAAATACTGCTTGTATGAAGTGCTGCAGTGTGGTATAATATATGATGATTTTAACAGCAGGAGCAGAGTATGAACGATAAAATCGTGATTCGGGGTGCCCGTGAAAACAACTTAAAAAATGTGGAATTGACCATCCCGAGGGATAAGCTCATTGTGTTTACCGGCCTGTCCGGTTCGGGAAAATCCAGTCTTGCCTTTGATACTATTTATGCTGAGGGTCAGCGGCGGTATGTGGAAAGTTTGAGCTCTTATGCCCGCCAGTTTTTAGGGCAGATGGACAAGCCGGATGTGGATTCTATTGACGGACTGTCTCCGGCCATTTCTATCGATCAAAAGACCACTTCCAAGAACCCTCGCTCCACAGTGGGTACAGTAACGGAGATCTACGACTATTTGCGCCTTTTATGGGCGCGGGTTGGCATCCCTCACTGTCCTGTGTGCGGCAAGGAGATCCACCGTCAGACCATTGACCAAATTGTGGATCGGGTGGAAGCTATGGAACAGGGGACAAGATTTGTGATTCTGTCTCCTGTGGTACGGCAGAAGAAAGGTGAGCATCAGAAGATTTTTGAAGATGCCCGCCGATCCGGTTTTGCCCGTGTTCGGTTAGACGGGATTGTTTACGATCTGACTGAGGAGATCAAGCCGGAAAAGAACAAAAAGCACACCATTGATCTTGTGATTGACCGCCTGGTTTTGAAAGAGGGTCTGCGCCGCCGTTTGACGGACTCCGTGGAGACGGCTTGTGGCCATTCCGGAGGCCTGGTGACGATTTACTTGCAGGATACCGGAGAAGAGTTGAGCTTTTCTCAAAACTATGCCTGTGAGGACTGCGGCGTAAGCATGACGGAGCTGGAGCCCCGGATGTTTTCCTTTAACAATCCGTCGGGTGCGTGCCCGCACTGTACCGGCCTCGGCTTTCAGCTTGTGGCAGATGTGGATCTGGTAATACCGGATAAGACCAAGACGATCCTGGACGGAGCGATCCAGGTGTCCGGTTGGTGTAATGCCCGTACGGACAGCGTATTTCGTATGTATTTCGAGGCCTTGGCGCAGAAATACCATTTTTCTTTAAATGTTCCCTTTGAAGAGCTTCCTGCTGAGGCTGTGGATGTGATCCTTTACGGCACAAAAGGAGAGAAGCTGCGCATGACCTATAACCGGGGCAACGGAATGGGTGTGCTGGAACAGCCTTTCGAGGGCATTATGAACAACATCACCCGCCGGTATCGGGAGACTCAGTCCGACGCAGCAAGAAAAGAGCTGGAAGAGTGCATGTCCACAGCGCCTTGCCCCCATTGTCATGGAGAGCGCCTGTCTGACATTGCCAGAGCGGTGACCGTTGGCGGCATTGGTATTATGGATTTTTGCGCCATGAGCGTGGAAAAAGAACTGGAATTCATGGAAAACCTCCGTTTGGAGGGGAATCTTGCCATTGTGGCTGAGCAGATCGTGCGGGAAATCCGTTCCCGTCTGCGGTTTTTGAAGGATGTAGGCCTTTCGTATCTGACGCTTTCCCGCGCAGCAGGTACACTTTCCGGTGGTGAAAGTCAGCGTATTCGCTTGGCGACTCAGATCGGTTCTTCCCTGATGGGAGTGCTGTATATCTTGGACGAGCCCTCCATCGGTTTGCACCAGCGGGATAACAATAAGCTATTAGAGACCCTTAAGCACCTGCGGGATATTGGAAATTCTCTTATCGTGGTTGAGCATGATGAAGATACCATGCGCGCAGCGGACTATATCGTGGATGTGGGCCCCGGTGCAGGCAGCATGGGCGGTGAGATCGTGGCAACAGGTACGCTTGAGGAGATCGTTGCCTGTAAGCGTTCCATTACCGGCCAGTATTTGTCCGGTGAAAAGAATATCCCTGTGCCATCTTCCAGACGTACCGGAACAGGGGAGAGCCTGGTGGTTGAGGGAGCTTCGGAGAACAATCTGAAGAATATTGATGTTTCCATTCCCTTGGGGACGCTCACCTGTGTGACTGGAGTGTCCGGTTCGGGAAAATCCAGCCTTGTGAATGAGGTGCTGAATAAAACGCTGCTTGAAAAGCTGAATCATGCCCGCACACGTCCCGGCGCTTGCCGCTGCGTAAGAGGATTGGAACACTTAGACAAGGTGATCGACATCGATCAAAGTCCTATTGGCAGAACGCCCCGCTCGAACCCGGCCACCTATACAGGTTTGTTTAACGATATTCGGGATCTGTTTGCATCTACCAATGATGCCAAGATCCGAGGATATGGTCCGGGTCGGTTCAGTTTTAATGTTAAGGGCGGTCGCTGCGAGGCTTGCTGCGGTGACGGCTTGAAGAAGATCGAAATGCATTTTCTGGCCGATGTTTATGTTCCCTGTGAAGTATGCCGGGGAGCAAGATACAACCGGGAAACCTTGGAGGTGCAGTATAAGGGAAAGAACATTTCCCAGGTTCTGGATATGACCGCGGAGGAAGCGGTGGAATTCTTTGAGAATCTTCCCAAGATCCGCAGAAAAGCCCAGACGCTGGTGGAAGTTGGCTTGGGATATATTAAGCTTGGGCAATCCAGCACTACACTTTCCGGCGGTGAAGCACAGCGGGTGAAATTGGCTACGGAGTTGGCTCGGGTGTCTACCGGTCGAACCATTTATATTTTGGACGAGCCTACCACCGGTCTGCACGCAGCGGATGTGCACAGATTGATAGATGTGTTACAGAGACTGGTAGATGCAGGCAATACGGTACTGGTCATTGAGCATAATCTTGATCTTATCAAAACCGCGGATCATATTATTGACCTTGGCCCTGAGGGCGGAGACGGTGGCGGTATGGTAGTGGCAACAGGCACACCGGAGCAGGTGGCGAAGATACCGGAGAGCTATACCGGTCAGTATTTGGCCGCATATCTGTGAAAAAACCTGACCTGCGGAAGCAGGTCAGGTTAAGAAATTGCGTTATTCGTTGTTGTACAAAGAGGCAGGGAGACTGTCGGAGAATTCCAGCAATCGATGGTCCCGCTCTCCGGCATAATCTACACGCAGGATGCCGGTGCGAACCAGCGGTTCCTTGCTCTGGCGAATGCTGAGAGTCATGGTCAGCCGGGTGCCTTGCTCGTTGTTCTCCAGCAGAACCGTGCCTCCGTGGGAGGCAGCAGCAGAGCGGATCAGGACCATGCCAAGGCCGATGCCGTGGCGGCTGTCCTCAATTCCCGGCTCTCTGCGGTATCGGTTATAAAGACTGCTGCGCATCTGCTCATGGATGCCGGAGCCGTTGTCCTGAACTGTAAGGTACAGCATTTTGCCTTTGCGCTTTAGTGATGCTTCAATGGTGCTGCCCTTGGGTGAGAATTTTAAAGCGTTGGAAAGAATGTTGTTGATGGCTCGTTCCAGTTTTTCCTGGTCTATAAGACAGTAAATGGCTTCGTTAAGGCCATCAAACTGCAGTTTAGTGCCGGTATGTTCTAGCATGGCGGCAGTGTGTTGGAAAACTTCCTTAATGACTGCGCAAATATCCTGTGTTTCCTGGCGGCCAGTGAGTTCACGGTTATAGCGGTATGCGTCAGACATGTTGCTGATGATCCGCAGCATTTGAAACAGACCCCGATTGATCCGGGCGGCCTGGTCCTGCATATCCGGGTCTACCTGCTGCTCAGTAATGGGAAACAGGCTGTCTGCGATGGCCATAACGCTGCTTAAGGGCTGACGCAGTTCCTGTGCTGCCAGAGCCATCATTTGCAGGTCTGCCTGATCAGATTCCTGTTGGAGCTGGAAAATATCAATTCCGTTCATGCGTGTTACGGAAGCGCCATAGGGAAGGTCAGACAGATTTAGTGTCAGATACAGACATCCGTCAGCGAAAGAAGCATATTCATCCTTTCCGGTAAGCAGGAGATCTTGCACGGCAGTTCCCGTGATGATATTGTGCTGTCTTGCTGCTTCATTTGCGCCCACGATCACTCCGTTTTCTACACAGAAAGCACCGTTGGTAATGAAGTCCAGCATGGCGATTACATCTTTTATTTGTTCCATGATGTTCCCCCTCATGGCATATAATGTGCATTTTTTTGGAAAACTTTCGTCGATTTCTTTCGACAAAATTCTCTCTTTACATATTCTAGCGAATAAATTGGAAAATAGCAAGGGAAATCCGTAATTGAGGTGAAATTTTATGTCCATACATGATGGCCACCGCCAGCGGCTGAAGGCGCGCTTTGAAAAGGAAGGCTTGGATCATTTTGAGCAGCTGCAGGTTTTGGAGCTGATGCTTTTTTACTGCATCCCCAGAAAGGATACCAACGAGATCGCACATAGACTATTGGATTGCTTTGGTTCTGTGGCTAAAGTCGTGGAAGCTCCTGTGGAGGAATTGAGAAAAGTTCCCGGAGTGGGGGAGAATGCAGCGGTATTTCTTTCCCTACTGAATGCTTTTGGCAGGTATCATCAGGTTAACCGGGTAACAGATGTGGATGTTCTTACGAGTGTGGATAAGTGTGGTGCATATCTTGCTCCGCTTTTTGCAGGAAGAAGGAATGAAATCGTCTTTTTGCTGTGCCTGGATGCGAAGTGCAAAGTGCTTTGCTGCCGGGAAGTTGGCGAGGGGAGTGTAAATTCTGCAGCCATCCCTATTAGAAAGATCGTAGAAATGGCGCTGGGCGCAAATGCCACAAGCGTGGTACTGGCCCACAACCATCCCAGTGGTTTGGCGATCCCGTCCGGAGATGATGTACAGACAACAAAGCGATTGGCGGTTGCCTTACGGGCGGTTGAAATCGAGTTGGCAGATCATATTGTGGTTGCAGACGAAGACTTTGTTTCCATGGCCCAGTCGGGTATGTACAGCCCGGATGCGGAGTATGCGCTGATCTAAAGAAAACCGGTCAAGAAATTGACCGGTTTTTGCATATTTTTCCGCCTATAGGGGCATCCTCTTGTTAGAAAAGGAGGATATATATGGAAAATAAAATCAATCAAACCATATTAAACCTGGCCCGATCTTTTGCGGGTGAATCTCAGGCCAGAACCCGCTATACCATTTATGCCAAGGTCGCAAGAAAAGAAGGGCAGGAGTGGATCGCCAGAGTATTTGAGGAAACTGCGGATAATGAAGCTGTGCATGCAGAAGAGTTTCTGGAGATGATGCAAAAGCTTGGCGGTTGTGCCAGTAATATTGATATTTCTGCAGGCTATCCGTATTTGCTGGGAAATACCTCAGAAAATCTTGCCGCTGCATCGGATGGGGAATTGCATGAGCATGATCATGCGTATCCTGAATTTGCGGAGATGGCACGACGCGAGGGCTTTGATGACGCGGCAAGACTGTGGCTGCAGATTGCCAGAATTGAGGGCGTTCACCATAATACCTTCCGCCAGCTAAAGGAGCAGTTTGACGGAAATACTTTGTTTAAGAAGACTGAACCGATTACCTGGCGCTGCTTGAATTGTGGGTATACCTATGAAGGACCCAATGCCTGCGATCCCTGCCCGGTTTGTAATAAGTCTGCATCGTGGCAGGAAGGAGATGTGGATAGGAAGCTGCTCATGGCGAAATAATTGAAAAAATGCAACTTATTGTTTACACGGACCGCTATGATGTGATAGTATGAAGGTTAGTGAATGATAAACAGAGGTTGCCTGTTATGAATTTTGTTGTTTTGGATATGGAATGGAATCAGCCTTGGCCCGGATCTCCGTCTGCGAAAAAGACGCTTCCGGTGGCGATCCGTGGGGAGATCATTCAGATCGGCGCCGTGCGGATTGAAGATCATAACCATGTGGCAGATGAATTCCAGATCATGATCAAACCGAAATATTATCGTCATTTGAACCGTCGGGTAAGCAAACTGACAGGAATTAAGGAAGCGCGTCTGAAGGAAGAGGGTGTGCCTTTTCCTGAGGCTATTGCCCGTTTCCGCAAATGGTGCGGTGAGGATGTGGTGTTCCTGACCTGGGGATTTGACGATATTGCCATACTGCGTGAGAATTTGCAGCTTCACCGCTTGCCGGTGGATTGGGTCGAGCGTTGGTATAATGCGCAAATGATGTTTAATGCACAAACGGATGGCTCTACTGCCCAAAAGGCGCTGAAAACGGCCATGGAGATCTCTGGGATCGAGGCTACACGGCCGGCCCATGATGCGCTGGGTGATGCCTATCACACTGCTTTGATTTGCGCAAAGCTTGATCTTCAAAGGGGTGTGGAAGAATACGGTCAGGCATTAAAAGCGCATGATAACGGATTCCATGGTGCGCAGCTGCCCGGTTGTATTGCCCGCAGTGTGTTTTATGATTATGCGGACAAGCAGACGGCATTGAATGCTATGACCAACGAAGAAAATTTGTGCCCGGTTTGCAAGAGTCAGATGGAGGGTACTCGTTGGTTCTCACAGCCGGGGCGCAGATATATGGATCTGGCAAATTGCCCTCAGCATGGAAAGTTTTTGATCCGTATTCGTATGTCAGAGCAACCTAATGGCCTTGTGAGGGTGAGTAGGCTCACCTATGAGGCAACTTCGGAAGCGGCCCGAGCCTATGAAAATCGGGCGCAAAAGGCTGATCCGGAGGATAGCTGGCCTTCTCGCCGGAGGCGTCGCCGCCGTGGTGGTGCGCGCACTGCTGCCACGAAGGAAGAATCTTAAAGCGGACGGCCATGTGCCGTCCGTTTTTGCAAAAATTTGCTTGACATAGTACAGCTTCAATGGTACAATACAACTCGCAACGGTGTTCAAACACCTGTGATTTACGGGCCCTTAGCTCAGTTGGTTAGAGCCTCCGGCTCATAACCGGATAGTCCCGGGTTCGAATCCCTGAGGGCCCACCACGGCATATCAGGTTACGACCTTTGATATAAATAAACATATAGGGGTATAGCTCAATTGGTAGAGCGGCGGTCTCCAAAACCGTAGGCTCTGGGTTCAAGTCCTTGTGCCCCTGCCAAGAAACAGTCAGTAAATCTTACGATTACTGACTGTTTTCTTTTGCTTTCCGAACTTTTTAAGGTAATTTGGTTCGAAAACAGGCACAGGGAAACGAGTTTCCCCTTATTTTCCCCTTATTGGGTGTTTTCAGAACTTAATTGTTCGTAGAATTTTTGCATCCGATTTGCGCTTTCCTGCCGCATCTTTTGGGTCACGTGGCCGTACACATCCAAGGTGAATTGTGCGGTTGCGTGGCCTAAATTTGCCTGCACGGTTTTGATGTCATCACCGGCATATAGCGAGGAAACAGCAAAGCTGTGGCGCAGATCGTGGAAACGGGCCTCATCGGAAATCCCTGCCCTTTGGGAAATCTTTTTGAAGTGCTTGACCACCGTGCGGCGGACAAGATATTTTCCCAAAGCATCGGTGAACACCAGATTAAACTGGTTGTCCCACATTTTACCTGCCTGCTCCTGTTCTTTCTGCTGCCGCTCCAGCTGATTGCGGAGAGCATCCATAACGATGGGCGCAGGAAGGATGGTGCGGTTCTTTCCACTTTTCGGTGTTTCCAAAAAGTAGTTGCCGTCCTTACACTGCAGCTGCTGCTTAACAGTGATAATGCCGGATTTGAAATCCACACACTCCCAGGCAAGGCCCAGCAACTCACCCTGGCGCATGCCGGTGAACATAGCAACGATGAACAGGTTGCAGTAATCGTCCTGTTCTGCCTCTTTCAGCAGACGGGCGATTTCTTCCGGCTCTAAGGGCTTGATCTCCGGCTTGGTGACCTTTGGCAGCTTGCAAGCATCTGCAGGATTGCGATAAATATAATCGCAGGCAATTGCCTGCTGCAGGGCGCAGTGCAGGATGCCGTGAATATTCTTGACCGTCTTGGGCGATAGCCCGGAGGCAATCAGAGAATTGTAAAACCGTTGGATGGTGTGGGTGTCCAGTGCTTCCAGCCTGGCTGCACCCAAAGCAGGCTTCAAATGCTTTTGCACCTGCTTGTTGTAGTTGTGCTTGGTCAGGGGTTTTACACTGTTCAGATACTCGGCGACCCAAATGTCCAACCATTGTGCGACAGTCATTTTGCAGGGTGCTTTGTAAGTGCCTGCGTCGATAGCAGCTAAGGCGGCTTTTAACTTTTGTGCAACGACCTTTTTGGATTTATCTGAGATGCTGCGTTGGATTTGCTTTCCGGTCCTGGGGTCAAAGCCCTCGGTGTATCTGGCTTCGTAGTAAGTGTACTCCTTGCCTTTTACTACCTTGGTGACCTTACGGATGGATCCCATACCGGACGTGGTTCTTTTGCTTTGCGGCATAAATATTACTCCTTTCGTTGCCGCATAGCAGGTACATCTATATTATACCATACAAGCGGACTTTCCGCAACGAGATTAGTGCTTATGAAGGTAGTCAATCACCGCTTCCAGAGGGATGCGATAGTTGCGCCCTACACGGACACTGTGAATCCTTCCGGAACGGACCAACGCATACGCGGTGTTAAGACTGACCACCAATATGTCGGCCACCTGCCTCACACAGAGGACAGGTGGATATTTGTTTTGCAGGTTAGATGATGTCATAGTATCAACCTCCTCTGTCATCGAACCAATAGGCTTGGAAAAGAGTACCGTCGTGGAGCAGGAAACGACCATGGGCATCTTTAGGGATTTGCTCAGCTGCAGCCGTGCTGTCAAGGATAATTTGTGACAGGATGGCATCCGCGCGACCGCAGATCCGGCAGTTCACATTGTTCTTAATCTGACCGGACAGAATGTTGGCATCCGGACGCTGTGTGGCAAGAATCAGGTGGATACCAAAGGCGCGGCCTTGTCGGGCAATCATGGAAAGTTTGCTCTCAATCTTACCGACAATTTCCTTCTGCTCCTTTGTCAGACCGGTTTTGTCCAACACTTCCGCAATCTCGTCACAGGCGAAGATATACCGTGGCAGGTTTTCTCCTGTGGTTTCGTTGTATCGGTCAATATTGGGCTGTCCGGAGGCTGCCAGCAGGGCTTTCCTGCGCTGCAGTTCATCCACAAGTTCCGTGAGCAGGGCAAGCGTAGATTCCTCTTCAATACACATCCGGCATTGCTTGTGCCAAATAGGTGGGAAATCCACACCGCCCTTGAAGTCGGCAATGCAGACGTTAGCCCCTTTCTTTAATGCCTGCATGAGAAGTAGCTTTAACAGAACGCTTTTACCGCTGCCGGTAGAGCCGCCGAGCAGAATGTGGGGCACTTTTACAAGATCCACGGTTATCGGTCCGGTAAAGCTTTCACCCAAAGCCAGTATGAAAGGTTTGGGCGAAAGGTACTTATCATTCCAGTCTATCACTTCCGGCAGATCTGTTCTGGCAGGAACGGTATAGAGCAGGATGCGGCTCTTCCCAGACCCATATTTCATCTTGACGATGGTGATGTCCAGGATCGTCTCAATGGCTGCCTGTTTGTCCTCCCATGTCTTCAGAGGAATTCCTTGTGAGCTGAACTCCCAGACTGAGATGCGGGGATTCTGTTTATCCTTGTACTTCCGTTTTAGAGCTGGCACCATATCCGTATGGTTCACAAGACCGATGCTTCGCAACTGATCCTGAGCAGCCTTCTTACCAAGAGGAAATAGAATGAGTATGGTGAGGAATGCTCCACCGATTACCAAGTACACAGCAAGGATGTGCTGCATAACAAAGCTGGATATAGGCGAAAGCAAAGCGGTAGTCTCAGCGGTCAGTGCGATCTCATCTTGCTTACTACATACCAGGATTGCTCCAAGGATATAGAGGGCAACGAAAATCAGTTTCACAGGCGCGTCGGAGGTAGCGTTCGGTCTGGGAAGATGTTCCCGGAGACTGGAACGGCGTTGCAGCCGTTCCTTTTCAAACCGTCTCATGGGGAACCTCCCGGATGGTGCCATCCTTCCGAAACTCCGTAACCGAATGGATACGCCGCAGAAATGCGTGCCAGGTTTCCAACTTATCTCTCTGGATCTTTGGGTATTGCTGATCCAGGGGGATATTGGAAGTGATGTACACGGTAAGGTAACAGGCAATCCGGTCATGATACCGGGCGGGCAGCATTAAGGGGTAGATATCCAAGTAATTCAGCATTGCTGAGATGGGTATCTCAGAATGGAATTCTTCAAACACCAACACCGACTGTCCCTTGTAGGCGTCAAACTGGATATTGCCATTAGCGGGATAATTGGTGATGCGGCAGATCTCCTCGGGAGGGTGATTTTCATAGATGCTCCGGGTCTTGCCGGTACCGCTGTCTCCATAGAGATAGTGAACCTTGATAAACCGGTTTTCAGTTAAATACTTTTCAAACCGGATATCCTGCCGGAGCTTATCAATGTGCTCCAAGTGGAAAGCAAAACTGGGATCTATCGCAAGGATCTCCTGATTGGTCATGCCGTCTTTTACGCATTGCAGAAGCTTTGCGTACTTGGGGCTTTTCTCAGAGGCATCGTCAGGCAGTTCGCCGAATTCCTTGAAAGTGCCTTCCACACTGGTTTCGGATTTGCGGGTATCCGCCCACTTGCCTTCCTTTCGGATGTAGGCCCGATTATCCTCGGCTGTTCCGTTGGCCTTGTCAATATGGGCGGTAGGAAACCGCTTCTTGACCGTGCCAAACCGCATAGGCGAGGATGAGTAGAGGAAAACGTGCGTGTGATATGTCCCGGATTCGCCGATCTCGTCAGCCATGCAGAAGTAATCGGGGTTAAACTTCTGTGCACGGTCGATGATCTCATCGTGGGTCATACCATGGTCTTGGGGATTATTGATGGTCAACAGCCACTTTCGTGACTGGATTTGGTTTTCGTGCATAGGCAAATCCTCCTTTGTGCTACTGCTACTTCGCTCGCATAGGTAATACTAACCTATGCGAGCGAGGACACTCCCGCGTTACGGCGGGGGATATTTTTCTTTAGGGAAAAATATTTACCCCCAGCCGCCCCGTGGGATCGTCCTCAGACGAACAGGTGTGGATTAATCCACAGGGAAGATACCGCTGGCTTTTGCGGAGAACTGGAGCTTGCCCTGAGACTCATAGCCGGTGACGACCAGGTCGGTAAACTCCACATCCACAAAGCCTTCCGGCTGTTCCATCTGCTGAGGTCCGTCGATGCGCACACTCAGCTTCTCCAGGCGATGTTCTGCCAGACACACCACATAGCGGTAACCGGTAACAGTCTCAGTCCGTTTGCCGTCCTTATACTCGTAGGCGGGCATCACATCAACCAGCAACATCTTACGGCCTAAACTGGCCGGGTCGATCCGAAGATCACGGATATTTAACATAGGATCATCTCCCAAACATAGAAGTACTGCCACTGGCCGGTAGCAGCCTTAGTAGTCATGAGCTCCTTGACTGACCCTATGATAACATGCTAAGATGCCCGCTGGGTTTCACCTGTGAAACGGTTGCAAAGAATAGATTACGGACACCATAAGTGCATATGGTGTCCGTATAAGCTGGCTATAATGTTGTCTTTGTGATCGGAGGAAATCCTTCCTCAATCAACTTGTCGTTCGTATCTATGATGTCAAGTTTCTTTCTTCTGGATTCCAGCCAAATAGGGAACTGCGGAAAAGCCGCCAAGAATAGCATGAAGGATTCCGTATCATCAAGTTTGAAGGCTATAGATAGTGCTTGTACCACTTCAATGGTGGTATGATATGCATTTCCTCGATTATCGCTGTTTGTAACAAGACGGTGAATTGTTGCCTTTGATAATCCGCTTTCTCTTGCGAGATCAGCATAGTCCCAATTACGCTTGTACAATTGGCGATATATGATGTCACTTAATTTTTCAATTGTGTCTGGGCATTGCTCTGGTAACTTAAAGTCCAAAGCGGCTGCCATTTACAATTATCCCGTGATAGAACCCTGCGGGCCGGAGGTGGTCCGTTTGGTTTGTTTACGGACTGCTTGGTGGATATTTGAATTCAGGTCAAATACCATAAGCAACCACCTCCTTCGTGAAATTGCGTCAATGTGAATAGTCGTACTATCCACCTCCGACGCGCAAAGCCCTTCACATTTTAGCTGTCATATAGATACAAAAAGAGTACAGTCAAAAATGGCTGTACTCTTACTGTATGATGCTTGCGCATCTCATGTATGGAATTATTACAGTCTCTGCAATGTCATCTGGGCATAGCAATACCGTATGAGACTTGGAGACTGTGTTTTGCCAACGCAAAACTAAGATACTGTAGTAGTCGTTGTTGTTTGGCGCAAGCTTTCTCGGCAATCCAAAAATCATCCCTGCTTGACTGGGCATAGTTATCCCATAGTGGGTAGAAGGCAAGGAAAATGGTTAGAGAATCTTGCTTGTTCAAACAAAGAAAACTCTATATCCACCCGAAAGGGCATAGTACCCCCGGGAGGACACGGCGGCGTTAACGATCATTTCGACCGGATAGACTGGGCCGTCTCCTGCAAACAGTGCAGAAGGGGTTACCGTCATCTACCAACGCGGCAACCATAAGCATCAGCAAGTTAACGATCATTTCGACCGGATAGATTTGCCTATTTCTGCAAATAGTGCAGAAAGCAGTTGCCGTCGTCTATCAACAGGGCAACCTTCGAGCTAGCATCCTGTGTTTTGCCAACGCAAAACTAATAATCATGTAGTCAAGAAGAAGTTTTTTACCTCAAAATGGGCATAGCATCCCTAAGGAGGTCAGAAGTTAACGGTCCGCAGAACGGGCAGACTTTCTCGCTCCTGCGGGTAGTACAGGAGACGGGCTGCCACCTGCCAGATCAGCAACCACGAAGAAAGGAAACTTAACGGTCTATTCTCTGATACTGTGTGCTTTGAAAAGCATTTCGGAAACTATCATCCAATATACCCATACTTCCTGATCACCATTGACCGATAGCTGGCGCAGGTGGACATATTGGAGAACAAAGAGAATTACTCACAGTGCCTGGGTCCCCCGCAATACCCGCAGCAGACCAAGACCTATGTAATCTTTGTTATAAGTATTATACCATATACTTCCTTATATGAAAAGCAAACTATTTGTAAACTCTCGTACTAATGTGTCTTTTGTGTGCATTATTTCTTTTTAGCACAAAAGTATCATACATATAAATCTGTTGACAAACAAACTACAAATGTAATATAATGTTTTTCAAGGAAGGTGTTGAATATGGACAGAAAATTGGTTATTCTCTCGAAAAAATATAGAGGTGAAACTATGGTAGTGTCTTCCAGACTCACAAACGCGCTTGTTGCGGAGCTTGACAAAATCGCGGAACGAACAGGCCGCACACGAAACGAGATCATTCAAATGTGCCTAGAATTTGCTGTAGATAATCTTGAAATCAAGGAGGAGAAATAATATGGCGTTGGTCAGCATTATCAAATACGAGGGTGATAACACCACTTTTGTATGGAAACACAAAAAGACGGACTTTAACACAATGAGTCAGCTGATTGTCCACGAAAATCAGGAAGCGGTCTTCTTTAAAAATGGACAAGCACTGGATTTGTTTGAGGCGGGCAGATATACGCTCAGCACAGAGAACATTCCGATTCTGCGCCGTGTTATCAATATTCCCACCGGCGGAAGAACCCCGTTCCATTGTGAAGTTTACTTTATCAATAAGACGCACCAAATGGCGATTAAGTGGGGAACGGATTCTCAAGTCCAGTATATGGATCCTACATACAAATTCCCTCTGCAGATCGGAGCATCCGGTGAAATGGTGCTGTCGGTTTGTGACTCTAGAAAACTGCTTGTTAAAGTTGTTGGTACAGAAAAAACACTGACACAGGAAAGCTTGGTGCAGAAATTCCGCTCCTTCTTGATGTCGAAGGTTAAGCCCTATATTGCTGCGGCAATGCAGAATGCAACGTATTCCATATTCGAAGTTGATTCCCATATGGCGGAGTTTTCCAGTGATCTGCATGCAATGCTGACCCCTGATTTCGAGGAGTATGGTATATCTCTTGAAAAGTTCTTCGTAACAACAATTGCAAAACCTGAGGGAGAACCTGCTTACGAAAAGTATAAGGACATTCATATCCGTCAGTACTCCGATGTTGCCGAGGCAAAACTGAAGCAGCAAACAGATGTGATTTATGCCCAGACCGAGGCACAAAAGACAATCATTGAGTCTCAGGCCTTGGCACAGAAGCGGGCACAGGAAGGCTACACCTATCAGCAGGAACGTGGCTTTGATGTTGCTGAGAAGATTGCTGAGAACGAGGCGGTTGGCGAGTTTACGAATCTGGGTGTTGGCATTGGTACAATGGCCGGTGTAGGCGGAACTGTTGGCGGTATGGTTGGTGGCATGATGCACGATGCTATGAGTGCTGCAACGGCACAGCCGGCAGTTGATCCAATGGCCGCATTTAAGCAAAAACTGGAAAAGCTTATGCTTATGAAAGAAATGGGCGCACTTACTGAAGAAGAATTCGCTGCGGCGAAAGCAAACCTTCTTAAAGAAATATAATGGGGGAAATAGAAATGAAAGTATCTAAAGGACAGGGCACTAGTTTATTTGCTGCAATTGTAATTTTTGGAGTGTTAACGACACTTGCATTCCTAGCTCCACTGGAACATACAATAACCTTTTGGTTAGGTTACTTTTTTGCTGTATATGCACTCATTACGGTAGCAGTCGTTTTTGTGCTTTATTTTGCTAAACCAGTGAATGAAGAAAAGTTTTTATCGTTACCGGCAGTAAAGACAGTGTGGGTATATTATCTGCTGCAGACAGCATTGTCTCTGTGGCAGATGATTGCTTTCCCACTGCCGTATTTGCTGGCACTGACGGTAAACCTTGTTTTGGCTGCAGTATTTTCAATCCTCACGCTTGTACTGTATTCATCGGCAAACAGAATCAGAAAAGCTGAGCAATTTACGGCAGATAAGGTTATCTTCATAAAGCAACTGAAGCAGAGAATGGATTCTATGGAAACCGATAATGCAGAGCTGGATCGGAACATCAAGGCACTTTCTGAGGATGTGAGATTCAGTGATCCACTAAGCCATTCTAAACTTCAGGATATCGAAGATACAATTTGCGAATTAGTTGACGAGCTTTCTGACAATTTAACCGATGAGGAAAGAGCGCTTTCTCTGTGTAAGCAGATTCGCAAACTTCTTAAGAGCCGTAACGATCAGTGCAAAATTTATAAGGGAGTCAAGGATGAAGCTGCGGCAGAAAAACAGAGCATTGGCAGTGGAAATGCTATTGTCCTCGCAGGTGTCGGTGCAACAATGGCGCTCTTCCTAATAATCCTTACCATTTGTCTGTGGGTAATTCCAAATAACAAATACGAGCATGCTATGACCCTGTACGAAGCAGAGCGTTATGTGGAATCCATTGTGGAGTTTGAAAAGGTCAAGGGTTTCCGTAAGAGCGACGAAATGATTGTGTTGGCACAGGAGGCTATTGCCGACACTGTTTACCAGGAAGCGCAGGCATTGCTGATCAAAGAGCAATACGAAGAGGCAATCATCATTTTCACAGAAATTGAAGACTACAAAGACAGCAAAGAAATGATAGCCATCGCTCAGGAAAAGATCTACGATAAAAAGTATCAGGCTGCAAAAGCACTGCTTGACAGCCAGAAATATGACGAAGCGATCCTTGCCTTCCGGGAAATCGAAAATTATAAGGATAGCAAGGATATGATCCTGTTGGCACAGACCAGCATCACAGAGGATAAGTACACCCTTGCTGAGGATTACTTCAACAAACAGAACTATGTGGAAGCAATCAAGCTGTACAAGGAACTGGGCGATTACAAGGATGCCCAGCAGAAGATTGAGCAGATCAACAACCGGATGGCAGACGAAGAGGGCATTATTTATTACGGCACCTACAACGGCGAGCCGATTGCTTGGCAGATCGTCAAAGCAGAAGATGACAAGCTGATGCTAATCGCCAAGGACGCGATCACAAACCTGCCCTATAACAACGAACTGAAGAATGTGGAGTGGGGTGAGAGCTCCCTGTGCAGCTGGCTGAATACGGAGTTTATCACTTCCTTCTCCAACGATCAGGTTGCTTCCATCATCACTACTGAGGTAGACGGTGCTGAAAACAAGGTGTTCCTGCTCAGTGAAAAAGAATTTAAGAAGATTAAGGATAAGTCCCTAGTCAAGTCGGATGCAGACTGGTGGCTGTGCACCAAGGAAGACAGTAAGGCCCTGTTTGTAGAGCCATCCGGAAAGGTGAACGAAGACGGCGAAAATGTGGTCCGTGCTAAGGGTGTTCGTCCGTGCATTTGGGTGAGTTTAGAGGAGTAATTAGCATGGTCTATAAATGTAAAATCTGCGGCGGTCAAACGACGGTCGATGTAAAAAGTGGAATTGCAATATGTGATTATTGCGGTACCAAACAGGCACTGCCTCTGTTTACGGAGGACAGTGCGCGCTTGCTGTACGATCGTGGTAACAACTACCTTCTGCATAATGAGTATGACAAGGCAGAGGGCGTATTCAACCAGCTTCTGACTATCACCCCGAATGACCCTGAACTGTACTGGGATCTGGTGTTGTGTAAGTACGGCGTTACATATGTTTGCGACCCTAAAACCGAAAAGTATATTCCAACTTGTAACCGGACCCACTACACCCCGATCTTCTCGGATGAGAATTACCGGAAAGCCATTGAACTGTCTTCTGGGGAGAAGCTTGCGCTTTATAAAGCAGATGCTGAGACTATTGACGGGATTCAAAAAGGCATCTTGGCAGTTTCTAAAAAGGAAAAACCCTTTGATATCTTCATTTCCTATAAGGAGACTGATGCCAGCGGAAATCGGACCAAGGATTCTGTGGCCGCGCAGCGGCTTTATGAAAAGCTGACAGAAGCTGGCTATAAAGTATTCTTCTCCAGAATCACCTTGGAGGACAAGATCGGTACGCAGTATGAGCCATATATCTATGCTGCTTTGCATTCCAGCAAGGTCATGCTGACCATTAGCTCCAGCAAGGAAAATATTGAGGCAGCATGGGTTAAGAACGAATGGTCTCGATTTTTACTTCTCCGCCAAGGTGATTCCTCAAAGACCTTGCTGCCACTGTATTTTGATATGGAAAAAGAGGAGCTCCCGGAGGAGTTTGCGCTGCTTTCTGCTTATGATATGCATACCGACGGCTTTGAGGATGAACTGCTGCGCGGCATCAAGAAGTTGATCCCGCTGCCGATTATGAAGGCAAAGCGGCGCAAGAAAATCTTAAAGGCAACCGGTATTGTCGCCGCTTCTCTTATCGTAGTTGCGGGTATAGCCGCAGCAATCGTTATTCCTAAGGAACTGGAGGAAAGACGGATCGCGGAAGAAGAAGCTGCCCGTGCCAGTGAAGCAGCTGCTTTGGAAAAGGCAAATGAAGACGCTTACCAAGTGGCAATGACCTTGTTTGACAATGCGGACTATACTGCGGCGGAGACAGCGTTTATTGCTTTGGGTGATTATAAGGATTCTGCCCATATGGCCGCACGTTGCCCAATTCAGCCGGAGTATGACGCAGCCATGCAGCTTTACTATGACGGAAAATACGCCCAGGCAACCTGGGCTTTTGAGGCACTTGGCGATTACGAGGATGCCGCTTCCCAAAAAGAAAAAGCCGAACTTTCCTGGAGAATAAGCTTGGCTTCTGTAGTTGGTTGCACCTATAATTCGTATCTCGGGATGCTGGAAGAGGAATACGGTATTAGCCTAAACGGTAATATTGATACATCTGCAAAGTATCCTGGAAAAGCACATCTTGGTATTGAGTTTAATGCTCACGGAAGTGTAACCTCCATTGCTGGAGACATAGATTCGTTATATGCATTATACGAAGATGGGTACGTCGCAAATTCCCAAAAGAATACTACAGCAGAGAAAGATTGGAAAGATGTTATTCAACTTGTAGGCGAACTTGGAAGTGCCTATGTATCACTTGCACTAAAGAACGATGGAACCATTTTGATTGCACAAACTGATGCGATGTTAGAAGTAGAAGACTGGATAAAACCTGCCGCACAGTGGACTGATATTGTTTCGGTGAGTTATGGTGTACTCTCGATGTATCCGGATTATTATGTTTTGCTGGGACTTGATGCCAATGGCAAAGTCCATATGGTAGAAAACATTACAGAAAACATAGATGGGGGTTATTTAGGCGAGGAAAACCGATTCTATATTGAGAATTTGCCGACTTTTATTTCTTCGTTGTCTAATATTAAGAAAATCAAAGCAAGTAGAGGTTCCGGATCGCTGTACGTCTGTGCGTTGGACTATGATGGAAATGTATACATTTATGACAATGGATGTACGGATATAATGAAAAATACAACATACAAAGATATATTGGGCCATGAAGTCTATTCTCTTGATAGCGAAGGTTACGAGGGCGTTCTCCTTGCGATAGATGAAAAGGACAATTTAATAGATGTGAGCAAAAATCGAACATTGATTGAAGATGTTTCCTACATCAGCGGAGAGTATATTATCACAAAAACTGGAACTGTTTTTAGAATTAGCCTTGATAAATTGACATTGGAAGATACAGAAATCAAAACAATAGTATATGATGAATGGTTGCTTGATTAACGATGTTAAAATGTAGAATCTGTGGAGGCGAACTCCGGCTTTCAAACGAAAAATATACCTGTCTTAATTGCGGGGCAGATTTTTCGCTAAAACAAATTTATGAGAATATAGATGTGTGTCTTTGCAATATCGATAGCGAGGAAAATGGCGGAAGAACTGTTGCTTCACACCTTTCTGCCGAAATTTACACTTTGCTGGAGACACATAAGATCAAAACTTACTATAGCAGGGTTGCGGCGGCAGACCTCTTTGGCGAGGCGTTGGAGTGTGCAAACATATCTGCCATTAGCAGTGCAAGGGTTATTATTCTTGTAGGAACAAAACCTGCAGAATTTGAAGTACTGTCCAATAAATACAGGCAGCTATTTGAAAACAAAATTGTGGTGCCTGTATTTAAGGGAATGGATGCCAAAGACCTTCCTAAAAGCATCTCTGGTGTGCAGGGTGTAGACTATTCAAGAGTTGGTGCTTCAACAGACCTCGCAAAGGGCGTTCTTAATGCTTTGGGCAGAGGGGACGAGTATGACTATGCTGTCGTTTCCGCAAAAAACAGGAAATTAAAACTTGTTTTGGGTTTGGTCATTGTTAGCGCATTGGTTTTAGTGATTACTATCGCTTTGGCGATGATATTCCTGAATCCTAAAGATAAAACGCAAAATGAGAATAAGGAGCAGGAAACCACTGAAGATGCTACTGAGACGACTCTTTCGGCAGAGGATTTATATTTTGCCGCAAAGGCATTTGCGGATGGAAACCAGTATGCTGATGCTATTGTCGCATATGGCGAGATAGCAGAGTACAAGGATAGTCAAAAGCAAATCAATCTGTTGTATCAAAAATATGCAGGTTATTATACTGATGAAAACACCAATATTGATGCACACCTAAAAGTTTCAAGTTCAAATGTGGCAAACATAGAAATAACCTACTATACGCAAGATGGTCGTATCTGCCAAATTGGGAAAACTGTTCTTTTGAGCGGCACTTCGGGTTCTTTTGAATTTGTTGACAGTGAAAACAATAGTGGCAACGCTTCTTTTTCACTTACAAATGATGAGGTACAGCTACAAATTAAAACGACCGAGAAAACAGCAGAAATCTTTTTCCCGGATTCTGAAATTATATTTCCCTTGACAGAAAAGAAAGACGCGCCTATGCGTACGGTTACAATTGAGCAGTTGATAAGTCTGGTGAAAACAAAAACTCTCATTAGTGACTTGAGTAGGAGGATTATTGAAACAGTAGTGCATGATGGCAATTGGGACACACTGAATGTTTATGAAGTTGTTAATACAGATATCATTTTGTTTGCATCGTTTGGTCAGGAACCCCATATTTATGCAATTCATGTTCCTGTTTCTTTTTTGGAAGGAACAGCTTATGCTGATATAAAGGACGTAGCTAAAATAGATGATGTATTTTTTCTACCTGGTGGGATCTATGGTTCGGATAACTCCTGCGTAGGTATATTTACAATAATATCTACCAATGATGGTAAGGATATAGAATATTGGGATGTGCCTAACGGCCTTGATAGGTACTTTTGGGGCGGAAATAACTAACATTATGATTTATCAAGAGTTAAAAGAAAAACTATTTGCCTATGCGTACGGTGCAGCACTGCATGATGCAGTCAATCAACAAGCTTTTCAAGGAAAGGAAATCCCATTGCGAAAAAACAAGGAAGCTCAAATCATCGTAAAGGAATACATAGATGACATCCTCATGGGTAATGAACCGTGCCTTTATGAAGCGGCTGGAAATATTGAGGCATCTTTTAAGCGGTATATAGAAGTACACTGCGACGAAATAATATCTTCAAAAAAAGATGGTTGTGGCAAATCTATAACACCTAAGTTTAGATTCGGCAATGCACAAAAGTTGATTAATATGACAGTCAAAAACATGTATTTACTGGCATATACGGATGAAAATTTACGGATAAAGTTTCGAAAATGCCACTGCCCTATGGATAACCGCATTATTGGTGTCATGAAGAATGCACTCAAAGAGTTAATGGATAATGGTAACCCAAAAGCAGCTGGCTTGCTTAATCAATGGAAAGCCTGTGGCGGCACAGCTTGGAGCAGAATTGAGAGCAGTGACGTACGGAAGTATGATGAATTTCAGGAGATCATCCGCTTTCTTGCAGAAATGGATGGGATGTCCCCAATCGAGTATGATTATAAAATGTGGAAATAACAATGGGTTTATGTCTACGATTGATTAACGGTATAGGAGATATATGTAGAAATAATTTATTATCATGTTTCCAGACAACGGAACATTGGAGATGTTATATGTCCGCAGCAAAAGTCTTTTAGCGGTTGGTCGGAGTTTGCTTATAATACTATCATCCGAAGTTATACCGATTTTGCAAAGATCCATGATTATCTGAAGATAAGTAATGTTTTTCAAGTAACAAGAAGAACTTTTGGCAAATGGTTGTGTGAAACATTATTCCAGAGCATACGGAAACAGCGATATCCTAATTATCCGACGAGGATATATGGAACATTTTTGTGTAAAGAACTTAGCGAAAGCCGTATGTTTAATGAAACAGAGCGCGAAGGAAACGGCACAGTTTTTTTGGTACACACAAAAGGACCTGTAGATTATTTTGATATGCAACTATTCACTGATGCGGAATGTTCTTTGTACAATGGAATAAGTGAAGATATATATAATTACTGTTTTGAAAAAGCGGTCAAGTATTGGGAGAGCAAAAATGATGCATCCATCGCGCGAAAAGAATACATATGCATGGAAAATCTATTGTTAAGCGAGATAGTAAACTGAATTCTATTCCAGGTCAAAACCGGAGACAGACACACCCGTCTGTCTCCGGTTTTAAATGCTTTTGCGCTGCATTTATCGGCAATGTGGTGCAGGAAAGATGGTGATTTAACAGTTGTAAGTTTGCCGGTAATGTGGTATAATGCAGGTAAGAAAACTTGCCGGGAGGTAACTATGGAATACGTATCTGTTGCGAAAATAGCTGAAAAGTGGGGTCTTTCTGAACGAAGTGTGCGAAATTACTGCGCCCAGGGCAGAATTGCAGATAGCCGGCTTATCGGCAAAACTTGGTACATTCCGGAAAACGCACAGAAGCCGGATCGTGTCAACAAAAAGAAAGATACCCCCTCTCTGCTACAGATCCTGCGAGAGCAAAAGGCGGCTAAGATGACCGGTGGTATCTATCATAAAGTGCAGATCGATCTGACCTATAACTCCAATCACATTGAGGGCAGCCGCCTTACCCACGACCAGACCCGGTATATCTTTGAGACCAACACCATCGGTTTTGAAAACGAGTCTGTGAATGTGGATGACGTGATTGAGACCTCTAACCACTTCCGCTGCATTGATATGGTGATCGACCAAGCCGGTTCAGCATTGACCGAGAAGTTCATCAAGGAGCTGCATTTTGTGCTGAAGACCGGCACCAGCGATAGCCGCAAGGATTGGTTTGCTGTGGGCGAGTACAAGAAACTCCCCAACGAAGTGGGTGGCAATGACACCACACTTCCCGAAAATGTTGCCGGTGAGATGCGCAAGCTACTGACAGACTATAATGCGTTACCCTCTAAGACCTTCGAGGATATCGTGGCATTCCATGTAGCTTTTGAACGCATTCATCCCTTCCAGGACGGAAACGGCCGTGTAGGCCGCCTGATCCTCTTCAAAGAGTGCCTGAAGCATAACATTGTGCCCTTCATCATCGAGGACAATCTGAAACTGTTCTACTACCGTGGTCTCAAAGAATGGGATCACGAAAAGGGCTTCCTTATGGACACCTGCCTCACCGCCCAAGACCGCTTTAAGGCTTATTTGGATTACTTTAGAATTCCCTACTAAAAGACATAGAATGGAGAAATTCGCTATGACGGTATTGGACACGAACACATTGTATTATGCTTGTGGATTGTCAACCCCTCCGATGAATGTAGACAAAAACAAGCTTCGACGCGCAATTAGTTCTGCTGAAGATGTAGTTATTTCATATGTGACATTGGCTGAATTTTTGACAAAATACAGAAAGCATGCTAGGATCATTCGCCGCACATGTTCATATATGAGAGATAACCATATACGAGTAATTGACTGCGAATATATGCCAGTGGACAGGCATTTTTTAATGTTGCTTACAAAAATCAGACAGAAGGATTTTAACAAAGAATTTGAGAGGATTTTTAATACCAAGATTGACATTGAGTCGCGTATAGCATCGGCGATTTTCTTTGTTTTGCTTATTTGTGAAACAATTTTTGAATGCAATATTGATCCTATGAATTTGACTTCACCGGCATTTGTTTTTCTTTCAAATCTATTTAAAATTCTTAGAGAAACACTTGTTCCTGTGTTTAATGAATTTTACCGAGATGCTTATAAAACCGACGATGCGGAGAATTATATTCGCAGAGGCATTTATAGTCTACTCGATACATTTATTCCTGTTTTAATGCCGCTGTGTCAAAGGGTAATTAAAGATATTAGCGATTCGGATGAGCCTAATGAAGTAGACGCCACAGAGATTATAAATAATTTCAAAAGGACAGAATGGGAAGTAGCTACTGAAACATATCACGGGCGAATAACCAAACAAAAAACCCCTATTCATTATGTGCAAAGAAGAGGAATAACATATGGAAAAGGTATAAACGACAAGCATCTGAAATTGCTATTAGGAGGATTAGATAATTCAATAGAGAAGATAGTAGGTCAAAATGCGTTGAAGGAGTATTTAATTGATATACTTAGGAAATCTATTACTGAGGGCGGCGCTTTTCGAAAAAATGACATTAATGATGCGCTAATTTTGTGTGCTTTGAAAACAGAAGATATAATCGTATCTTTTGACAATGGGATGATAAATCATTTGCGAGAACGAGCTGATGTTCGCGTGGAATATATGAATAGTGTTACGGCGATAGAAAATCTTCGGATAAAAATATAATTCCTTGTACCCGCTATGCGGCATATAAAAAAATTTCCCTTATTTTTCCCCTTATTGGGGTGGTAACAGGTGGTTAAGCATGGTATTTAGTGGGGTATAAATGTTTGGAAAACCCATAGAAATGGTGATAAATGGTTAACAAAAGTTAACCAAATGCAAAATCTATGGCAATTCAAGTCCTAGTGCCCCTGCCAGAAAAAGCCGAGTGCGTTTGCGCTCGTCTTTTTCTGATAGGAAACGGACTTGAAAGGGCGGCACCAGTGCGCAAAGTCG
>JAZSFE010000003.1:0-8460 GCA_045532105.1 Faecousia sp. | reverse complement strand
CGGCGGTACTGTGGCTGCCTACATGGCAAACCGCAATATCCCCACTGTGGATGCCGGCGTACCTGTACTGAATATGCACGCACCTGCAGAACTGGTTTCCAAGCTGGACTGCTACGAGACCATGCTGGCCTGCAAGGCTATTTACCTAGCATGAGAATAATAAAAAAGCACCTCTGACGAGGTGCTTTTTTTATACGCCTTACAGCTCCAGCTTCAGATCATTTTCCTTGATCCAGCCCCATTTTCTAAGTACATAGCAGAAAATCCAGCTTAAAATTGCAGGCAGGACAAAGCAGATCAGCACAAGGCCAATCCAATCCATAGCGGTGATCGCAGCCTTTGTTCCCGCGGCAATGTCATTGACCCAGCCGGTATACACACCGATCTGTCCTACCAAACCACAAGTACCCATACCGGAAGAGACTGCAGCGCCGTTCATTTCCAGCTTAAACAGGCAGGTGGCCAGAGGGCCGGTGATCATAGATGCCAGCACAGGCGGGATCCAGCAGCGGGGATTCTTCACCAGGTTGGGCATTTGCAGCATACTGGTGCCGATGCCCTGGGCGATCAAACCGCCAAAACGGTTTTCCTTATAGCTCATTACCGCAAAGCCCACCATATGCGCACAGCAACCGGCTACTGCCGCACCGCCTGCCAATCCCGTTAGAGACAAGGCTGCACAAATTGCCGCAGAAGAAATGGGCAGGGTCAAAGCCACACCAATAATGGCAGATACCAAAATACCCATAACAAAAGGCTGCTGGGTGGTTGCCCATTTCACCGCTGTGCCCACTGCATTGGCAGCTTCGCCAATGGGCGCTGCCACCAAGCTGGCCAAGCCAATACCCACCAGAACGGTGACAATAGGAGTCACCAAAATATCAATTTTCGTTTCCTTGGAAACCAGCTTGCCGCACTCACAGGCAACAATAGCCACAAAGTAAACCGCCAAAGCACCGCCTGCTCCACCCATAGAATTGGTGGCAAATCCAACAGGAATCAAGGAAAACAGCACCAGACCTGGAGCTTTCAGCGCAGTGCCGATGGCAACGGCAATACCCGCGCCCACCATGAGCGATGCCAAACCGCCAATGGTATAGCCTACCGAGCCAATGGTGACGATAATCGCATTCAAAAAGCCGATATAAAACTGCTGGCCGATGGTATTCAGGATCGTGCCCACCAACAGAGTGCAGAAAAGACCCTGTGCCATAGCGCCCAAGGCGTCGATTCCGTACCGTTTGCCGGAGAAAATAATATCCTTGCGCTGGAGAAAAGCTTTGATTTTACTCATAAACCTCACATCCTTTTTTAATTGATAAAATTATATCAATATAAAAATACATTGTCAATGTTTGGAAATGCACAGAAAAACAGAAACTGCTGTGTATAAAACACAGCAGTTTTGCTATTTGCGTTCTTTACATTCCGGAAAGGTCCTTGATGACCTCTCCTGCCATGATCAGCCCAGCAACGCCCGGCACGAAGGAAACAGACCCTGGTGTTGAACGACGGCCGCTCCCCTCCCGTTCCTGGATCATCTCCTCGGTTTCATCCGTGGCCAAAGGCAATTCCTCAGAATATACCGCCTTTACGCCCTTAAGTCCCCGCTTGGCACATTCCTTACGCATGATCCGCGCCAGGGCGCAGCCGGAGGTTTTGGAAATATCCGCCACCCGAAAGGCCGTAGCGTCCAGCTTATTGCCCGTGCCCATGCAGCTGATGATGGGAACGCCTGCCCCCTTGGCCTGGGCGATCAGAGAAAGTTTTCCCGTCACCGTGTCAATAGCATCCACCACATAATCATATTGCCCAAGGTCAAATTCATGAGCGGTTTCCGGAAGATAGAAGGTTTTACAGGCGACCACTTTGATCTCAGGGTCGATTTCACGGATCCGTTTGGCCGCCACATCCACCTTATCTTGTCCCACTGTGCTGTGGGTAGCCAGTATCTGACGGTTTATATTTGTCACGCTCACTGCATCATGATCCACCAAAGTAAGATGCCCCACACCGGCCCGAGCCAGCGCCTCAGCGGTATAACCGCCTACGCCGCCCAAACCAAAGAGGATCACCCGTGCATTTTTCAACGCATTCACACCGCTTTCACCCAAGAGCAAACGGGTGCGGTCATACTGGTCAGCCATGGCTTACACCTTCTCGATCGCCTGCTTTAAATCGGCAATCAGATCCTCAGCATTTTCAAGACCGCAGCTCAAGCGGATCAAATCTGCGCCTACGCCGGCAGCCTCAAGCTGCTCATCGGTCATCTGCCGATGAGTGGCAGAAGCCGGGTGCAGGCAGCAAGTGCGGCTGTCTGCCACATGGGTCTCAATAGAGCCCAGTTGCAGATGCTTCATAAACACCTCAGCTGCAGCGCGGCCACCTTTCAAACCAAAGGAGATCACGCCGCAAGAACCGTCCGGCAGATACTTCTGAGCCAGTTCATAATACTTATCGCCCTTAAGACCGCAATACTTCACCCAAGCAACCTTTTCGTTGCTTTCCAAAAATTCAGCGATCTTCTGGGCATTGGCGCAATGCTGTCTCATACGGAACGGCAGACTTTCCAGACCCAAATTCAAATAAAATGCACTCTGGGGAGATTGGATGCTGCCCAAATCACGCATAAGCTGCACAGTGCATTTCGTAATAAACGCACCGCCCAAGCCAAAACGCTCAGTGTAGGTCACCCCGTGATAGCTATCATCCGGTGTGCACAGGCCGGGGAACTTGTCCGGATACTTTGTCCAGTCAAATTTACCGCCGTCTACGATACAGCCGCCTACTGCCACGCCGTGGCCATCCATATATTTGGTAGTAGAATGGGTCACGATATCCGCACCCCATTCAATGGGGCGGCAGTTAATAGGCGTTGCAAAAGTGTTGTCCACGATCAGCGGCACCCCGTGCGCATGGGCCGCCTTGGCAAACTTTTCAATATCCAGCACATTCAGCGCAGGGTTGGCAATGGTCTCACCGAATACCGCCTTGGTATTGGGACGGAAGGCCGCATTCAGCTCTTCCTCGGTACAATCGGGACTGACAAAAGTAAACTCCACGCCCATACGCTTCATAGTCACGCTGAACAGATTAAAGCTACCACCGTAAATAGCAGAGGAAGACACCACATGGTCACCGCAGGAGGCGATATTGAACACCGCATAGAAATTGGCCGCCTGGCCGGAGCCGGTAAGCATAGCGGCAGTGCCGCCCTCTAAAGCAGCAATTTTTGCCGCCACCGCATCACAGGTGGGATTTTGCAAACGGGAATAAAAATATCCCGATGCTTCTAAGTCAAACAGCTTACCCATTTCCTCAGATGTGGCATATTTAAATGTGGTACTCTGAACAATGGGCACCTGTCTGGGCTCACCGTTCCCCGGCTGATAGCCAGCTTGAATACATAAAGTTTCAGGACGAAGTTTCTGTTCCACAGAAATCACCTCATAATAAATAGATTGAAAATATTGTACCCTTATCTTTCCCTTTTGTCAACGAAAACCACCCCTTGCAATCCCGCCGTTTTTTTAGTATGATAATGAAAAATGCAACAAATGGAGTTATTATGGAGAAAATTACCAGCTTTACCATTGACCATATTAAGCTGCTGCCGGGGCTTTACGTTTCCCGAAAGGACAAAGTCGGCGCAGAAACCGTCACCACCTTCGATCTGCGGCTGACCAAACCCAACGACGAACCGGTGATGAATACCGCCGAGGTGCACACCATCGAGCATCTGGCCGCCACATATTTGCGAAATGAACCCAACTGGAAGGGCAAGGTGCTGTATTTCGGCCCTATGGGCTGCCGTACCGGTTTTTACCTGCTGCTGGCAGGTGACTATGCCAGCCGGGATGTCCTCCCCCTTGTTTATGATTGCTTCTGCTTTATCCGGGATTTCCGGGGAGACGTTCCCGGGGCATCTGCCAAAGATTGTGGAAACTACCTGGACATGAACCTGCCCATGGCAAATTACTGGGGCGATAAATACGCAGAGCTTTTGAAGCACATTACAGCTGACCGCTTGATCTATCCGGAATAAGGAGTCTATATATGAAACTTGGAATCATTGGTGCCATGACTGTTGAAGTGGCTGCCCTGAAAGAAAATATGGAAAACAAGCACATCTCCACCCATGCGGGCATGGAATTTTGCGAGGGAATATTGGAAGGCATTACGGCTGTGGTGGTGCAGAGCGGTGTGGGCAAGGTAAATGCCGCTATGTGCGCCCAGATCCTGTGCAGCTGCTACGGTGTTACTCATCTCATTAACACCGGAATTGCCGGTTCTCTTTGTGCGGAGCTCGACATTGGCGACCTGGTCATCAGTGAAGATGTGATGCATCACGATTTTGACTGCACCGGCTTTGGTTACCCCATGGGTCAAGTTCCCGGCATGGATGTTCTTGCCTACCCCGCAGACAAAGCTCTGCTAAATAAAGCCTTCACCGCCGCGCAGACCATCAATCCCGATCATGTGAAGATCGGCCGCGTGGCCAGCGGTGATCAATTCATCTGCGACAAGGTGCTGAAAGCGCGTATTGTAGAAGTAACCGATGCCCTGTGCACAGAAATGGAGGGCGCGGCCATCGCCCAGACCGCTTACCGCAACGGCGTCCCCTTTGTGATCGTCCGGGCCATTTCCGACAAGGCGGACGATTCCGCGGAAATGGACTACCCCACCTTTGAAGCCATTGCCGCTGCCCGCTGCGCTCAGGTCACCGCGCTGCTTGCAAAAACACTATACGATTAAATGTAAAAAACAGGTGTTGCTTTGAGCAACACCTGTTTTATTTTGTTTCCACCGCCACCACACGGCTGTACCCTGGGGCATACCCCGGCGGAAAAAGATCGCGGCTCTCCCCTGCCTGCAAATCCACAAGCTCCGCAGTTTTTGTGATTCCCCCCAAGTAAAAATCACCCTGGGGGATATACTGCTTATAATGTACCAACACCTGCCGGGCGGTCATTTCTCCCAAATTCTTTACGAGTAGACCCGCTGATTGCTCCAGCACCTCAACATTTATTTCCCCCTGCTCCCGGGTCTCTAACTCCAAACAATCACACCTGTTCACGGTGGCATTCTGATAAGCCTGCCCATGCTGCTCTAACACCAAAAGTCTGCTGTGAGGTGGCAGCCATGTAATAGAAAACAGCAGCTCCCGCTCCTGCTGCTGCAGCTGCAACTGTGCAGAAAAAATAACTTTATCGCTGGAATTATAAACCATCAACGCCATTATTTCCCCTGCCGGCTCTTCACTATCCGATTCTATAAGTACGCCCTCATAATTCACCAGATTCTGTATGATGAGCCCTGTATCCCGCACCACAAGCGGAAACTCCAAGGATTCCTGCTGGGCTGTCTGTGTCTGACTTGACGCAGTAGCGGATTGGAATACCCGCAATACCTCCTGCCGGTCTTGCGCCCGTTCCGCCACTTTCCATAACAATACTCCGGCAAGTATAAAAATCAGCAGCCATTTCCCCCTGCCCACGGTCATCCCCTCTTTCACCAACGGAAGCTTGTCCGCATTATAAAGAAAAAATCTTGACTGATACAAGGGAATCCATGCCGTTTTATGGAGCACATCTGCAAAAATCACTCGACAAAAAACCCGGCCTGCTCCTTTGCATTTTTCATCTTTTTCCGTTTTTCCTGTGTTTTTTGCATTTGACGATTGAAAAAAACTTTTTCCTGTTGTATAATTTTCCTAGCATTTCCAAATTCCGACACATGAAAGGAACTTTGCCATGAAAAAGACTTTTGGCATTCTGCCTGATGGCTCTGAAGCCTCCCTGTACACCATCTCCAGCGGAAATCTGCAGGCCGTGATCTCCGATTACGGTGCTACCGTGGTCCGTCTGTATGTCCCCGACGCCAACGGCGTACTTGCCGATGTGGTACTCGGTTTTGATGATCCTAACGAATACACCGAAAGCGGCACATTCTTTGGCTGCGTGGTAGGCAGAAATGCCAACCGGGTGAAAAATGCCGCCTTTACCCTCAACGGCCGGGAACACAAAATGCTCCCCAATGACCATGTTCACAACAATCTCCACAGCGGCCCGGACTATTTCAAAAACCGTCTTTGGACCGTGGAGGAAGTTACTGATGACAGCATCCGAATGAGCCTTTTCAGCCCCGATGGCGATCAGGGTTTCCCCGGAAACGCCACAATCCAGGTGACCTACACTCTGGAGCAGGGCAACGCTCTGCGCATCCGCTATGACGGCATCTGCGACAAGGACACCGTATTTAATCTGACTAACCACAGCTACTTTAATATGGCAGGCCACGACAAGCCGGAAAAAGCTATGGATCAGTTGCTTTCCATGCCGGCCAGATTCTACAACGCTGCCGACGCCGAGTCCATTCCCACCGGCGAGCTTGCCCCTGTTGACGGCACGCCCATGGACTTCCGTGAGCCCAAGCCCATTGGTCGGGATCTGGACCAGGACTTTGACGGCTATCGCCATCAGGGCGGCTACGACCACAATTTCGAGGTTTTTACCGACCCCTGCGCCATTTTGCGCGACCCGGAGTCCGGCCGTACCATGGCTGTCTCCACAGACCGCCCCGGTGTACAGTTCTACTGCGGTAATTTCCTGCAGGGCGAAATTGGCAAGGATGGTGTTTCCTACTGCTACCGAGGTGGCATCTGCCTGGAGACCCAGTTCTATCCCGACTCCATCAATCACCCCGAATGGCCTCAGCCTTTTGTCAAGGCAAACACCCCCTACCACTCCGAAACCGTATACAGATTTAGCTGATTTTTCAAGATTTAGGCTGCGGCAAATTGCCGCAGCCTTTTTTCTGCACTTTCCCGCTATCTGCGCATAAACTGTCCTGTAAGCAAGTTTGCTTCATCCCCTATCATATCGGGAGGTATCGATTATGTCTGAAAAATGCACGGACATCCTGCGCTGCGATCCTCAGGATCTGCGCCAAGCCATGTCCATTCACACCAGAAAAATCACGGACAGTTGCCGGGACAAAGACTGCATTGAGGATCTGCGCGTGTACCTGACAAGAGGCTCTCAAGCCTTGCTGGACACCTGTGCCGGTGCCAAGGTTCGCTGCGCAGAGTTGCTGTACACATATATTGATGTAGAGCCGGTAGCTTTTGACCGTAACCACTACTGCATTGATGTAACCTTCTATTACCGTGTGCTGGCAGATGCCACCATCGGCACCGGCCGCCCCGCTGCCCTGTACGGGCTGGCAGTATTCACCAAACGCGCCGTGCTGTGCGGTGAGGACAGCCGCGCCCACATCTACCGCAGCGACACCCGTCTGTGCGAAGCTGACGGCATGCCCCGGCGCTATGCCAACCGCCCAACCGCTGTGGTGGAGGTCACTGCCCACAATTAGCAAGGTATAAAACCAACCCATATCCTATTAAAAATAATGGGAGAGCATCTTATTTGCTGAATTTAGGGTACAATATAATTATCACCTAAGGGAGGCAACGATATGATTTTAACAAATGATGCAATCGGTAAATTTGGCAACTATCTCCGTTGTGAGGAGAAAAGTGCGGCAACACAGGAAAAGTATCTGCGAGATGTTCAGACATTTTGCAAATATACAAGCGGCAACGAAATTTCCAAGGAACTTGTGGTAGATTGGAAAAAGTATTTGGTGGAGCAAGGGTACGCCGTCCGGTCTATTAATTCTATGCTGGCAAGCGTAAACTGCCTGCTGGAGTTTCTGGGACTGTCCAATTGCAAGGTAAAGAACATCCGAATGCAGCGACAGACCTACTGTGCTGAAGATAAGGAGCTGACGAAAGCAGAATATCTGCGGCTGTTGCAGGTATCTAAAAAGAATGAACAGTTAAATTTAGTAATACAAACGATTTGTGGGACCGGTATCCGTGTTTCCGAACTGCAGTATTTCACAGTGGAAGCGGTACGATACGGCGAAGTCACTGTGGCTTGCAAAAACAAAACCCGGACGATTCTCGTTCCGGGCAAACTAAAAAACCTTCTATTGAATTATGCCAAGCGCCATAGCATCACTACTGGAGCCATCTTTATCACGCGGTCTGGAAAAACACTTAATCGCAGCAACATTTGGGCGGCAATGAAGAAGCTGTGTGAAGCTGCAGGCGTTAAGGCAACTAAGGTTTTTCCGCATAACTTGCGCAAACTGTTCGCACGGACATTCTATGGCATTGAGAAGGACATTGCCAAGCTGGCAGATATTTTAGGGCACAGTTCCATCAACACCACTCGAATCTATATTATGACCACCGGTTTCGAGCACCGCCGCAAAATTGAACGCCTGGGACTTGTCGTATAGATAAAAGAAAACCACATAATTCGCATTATGTGGTAAATTATATGATTTCTTACAGCAGCATCGTTGCACCTGTTTTCTTACAACAAAATAATGAGCAGCACAAGCACGCCCTCTAACCAATATACAAAAAATGGTTCTATAGAGGGCGTAATT
>JAZSFE010000046.1:0-32320 GCA_045532105.1 Faecousia sp. | reverse complement strand
CGCTCATGGGTGCGCCGGTGGTTTCCACCACAGCGCTGGGGCCCAGGCCGGAGGTCTCTTCGTAGACCTGAATGGAGGCCGTGTCGCCCTTCATAGTCAGGATTTCGCCGATCAGACGCTGGGGGCCGACACGGACCACGTCGGACATATTGGCATCGGCCAGACCGGTGGCGACCACCAGCGGGCCGGAGACCTTGACAACTTTTCCGTTGCTCAAATCTTTCAACCTTCTTTCTCGTCGGAACAAGCTTCATATCATTCGCCTCGACGATTTTGCCAAGGCTCACTCATTTCGCTGTTCCTCCTCTCCCCAATGAAACCGCTTTGCTGGGTTTCGTCAGGAGATTACGGGAAAACGAACATTATGAAACTTGCGACGACAAAGGCGGTATATCTCTGTTGCACTTTTCCTCAGATCGCTCTGGGCGGGCGTTACCCGTTATCCTTGCCCTGTGGAGCCCGGCCTTTCCTCACACCCTGCCTTTGGGCATGGGCGCGCGGCTGTCCGACCCGGTTGCTGCTATATTGTAGCGCAAGGAAGCCAAATTGTCAAATATCTTGCAAATTCTTTCGGGAAAGGCTATACTATTGTTATATAATATTTGAAAATGGAGACCAAATGATGGCAAGTGCGTTTGAAAGGTATTTTACATCGTTAAAAGGGAAGAAGATTGCGGTGCTGGGCCTTGGGGTCAGCAATCAGCCTCTGGTGCAGCTACTTTTGGACTACGGCTGTGATGTTACCGGTTGTGACCGAACAGAGCGGGAGAAATTGGATGCCAAAGTGCTGGAATTGGAACGAAAGGGATGCAAGCTGCGTCTAGGTGTTGAGTACTTGCAGGATCTTCAAGCAGACCTGGTTTTCCGTACTCCCGGTATGCATCCGGAGAATCCTGCGCTGGTGGCGCTTCGCCAGTCCGGCGCTCAGGTTACCAGTGAGATGGAAGTGTTCTTTGAGCTATGTCCTTGCCGAATTATCGCGGTTACCGGCTCTGACGGAAAGACAACGACCACTACATTGATCTCTGAAATGCTGAAGGCTGAGGGGAAAACTGTCTGGCTGGGCGGCAATATCGGCACGCCGTTGCTGCCGCTGACCACAAAAATGCAGGAGTCGGATTACGCGGTGGTGGAGCTGAGCTCCTTCCAGCTGATGGATATGACCCATAGCCCCTCAATAGCTGTAGTGACAAATCTTGCTCCTAACCATCTGGATGTTCATAAGGACATGGAAGAATATGTTCAGGCGAAGAAGAATATATTCCGTTTTCAGGATTCCTGCGGCAAGCTTATTGTAAATGCAGACAATGCGATTACCGATGCGTTTGTGGGCAACGGGGAGACTTATAAGTTTTCCCGCAAAGCACCTGCCAGTGGGGTTTGGGAGCAGGATGGGGTGATCCTCCGGGATGAAAAACCGGTGCTGAATGTGGCAGATATTCTGCTTCCCGGCACGCACAATATCGAAAATTACATGGCCGCTATTTTGGCGGTGGAAGGCATCGTATCTGATGAAACGATCGTCAAGGTAGCAAAAACCTTTGGCGGTGTGGAGCACCGTATCGAGTTAGTACGCGTGAAGGACGGGGTTCGGTATTATAACGATTCCATTGCTTCAAGCCCCACAAGAACCATCGCGGGACTCCGCAGTTTCTCAGAAAAGGTGATTTTGATTGCCGGCGGCTATGATAAGCATATTCCTTACGATGTGCTTGGTCCGGAAATTTGCAATCATGTGAAGAAATTGTTTTTGGGTGGCGCTACCGGCCCGTTGATCCGTAAAGCCGTGGAGGATTCTGCAGAGTATGTACCCGGCTGTCCGGAAATTACAGATTGCGAAAATTTTGACAGCGCGGTTTACGCTGCCGTGGCCGCAGCTAAAGATGGCGATGTGGTGCTTATGAGTCCTGCCAGCGCAGCCTTTGATCAGTTTAAGAATTTTATGGTCCGGGGCGATCATTTCAAAAAGATGATAATGGAGCTGTAAGTATGAATGTTTCTAAGGTGACGCGGTTGGCCCGAAAGGTGCTGAAAACCGGGTATTGCGGCGCGGTGATCGTTGCTGCAGGCACGGCTTCCCGCATGGGCGGTATTGATAAAGTCATGGCACCGCTGTGCGGTGAGCCTATGATCGTGCATACTGTGCGGGCGTTTCAGTCCTGTGATGCGATTCGGGAGATCGTGGTGGTGACTCGGCAGGATCTGGTGGTGCCCATTATGGATCTGTGCCATGGGTTTGACAAGGTACACTCGGTGATTACCGGAGGCAATAGCCGTCAGGAGTCTGTTTCTATGGGGATCGGGGCGCTTTCTTCCAAGGTGCAGCTGGTTGCCGTTCACGATGGTGCCCGGCCGCTGATTTCTGAACAGGTGATTGACCGCACAGTGCGGGCGGCGCATGCCTTTGGCGCGGCAGCACCTGCAATTCCTGTGAAAGACACGGTGAAAGAAGTAGCGGGTGGTATCGTATCCCGCACACCGGATAGAAGCGCGTTAAAAGCGGCGCAGACGCCCCAGGTTTTTGATATTGACCTGCTGAAAGGCGCATTGGAAAAGGCGCAAAAGGAAGGCGCGGCTGTTACGGATGATTGCTCTGCAGTGGAGCGATTGGGCATGTCTGTGCGCATGGTTGAGGGCGATGAACGCAATATAAAGGTCACCACACCTATGGATTTGATGGTAGCACAACTACTGATGGAGGAAGAAAAATGAGGATTGGTCATGGCTATGATGTCCACCGTTTTGCAGAGGGCAGAGACTTGATTTTAGGTGGCGTGAAGATCCCTTTTGAACTTGGGCTCCTGGGCCACAGCGATGCAGATGTATTGTTGCACGCAGTTTCTGATGCTCTTTTAGGGGCGGCAAAGCTGGGGGATATTGGACGGCATTTTCCCGATACCGACCCGAAATATAAGGGCGCAAATTCCTTGGAATTGTTGAAAATAGTTGCAGATATGGTAAAAAAATTGGGTTATTGCGTGGGAAATGTTGATGTTACTGTATTGGCGCAAAAACCAAAGTTAAAGGACTATATTCCCGAAATGGAGCAAAATATTGCTTGTGTATTGGGAGTTGGTGTTGACCGCATCAACATCAAGGCGACTACGGAAGAGGGCCTTGGCTTTACAGGGAATATGGAGGGCATGGCTTGCCATGCGGTTTGTCTTTTGGAAGAATGAGTTTACGGGGTGTGCATTGCACACCCCGTTTTTTGACGGAATGCACACCTCTTCGACAGCCACGGCATAGAATGCTGCGGGAGGGATGGATTATGGATGATCGTTGGCTGATCGCTTTTCGCTCGGTTACCTTTGGACAAAAGGGAGAGCGGGTGCTAAGATCTGCAGGCGTATCCTGCACATTACGGAAAACACCAAAAATCATATCCAGTCGTGGCTGCGGTTATTGTCTGTATATACGTTCCACAGACGGGCCGGAGGCACTTCGGCTTTTACAAACCAAGCAGATCGGTTATACCGGAATCTATCTATTGCGGAGCAATGGTGACATGGAGGAGCTTCGGGTATGATCTATCTTGATAATGGCGCGACTTCTTACCGCAAGCCAGGGTGCGTTTATAAAGCGGTAAGTGATGCAATGAAGTGCTGTGCCAATCCGGGTCGGGGCGGATATGCTCAGGCGATGCAGGGCGCGGCGGTGGTATACCGCTGCCGGGAACGGGCAGCGGCTATGTTTGACTGCGAGCCGGAGCAGGTGGTTTTTACCTCAAACTGCACCCATGGACTGAATATCGCCATTGCATCGTTGGTGAAGCCGGGTGCTGAAGTGGTTATTTCCGGGTTTGAACACAATGCGGTGACCCGACCGTTGCAAAAATTGGGTGCAAGGGTGCATGTAGCTGGGAGAAAACTATTTGATTGGGAGGATACACTGAATTCCTTTGAGGCTGCCTTGCGTCAAGGTGCTAAGGCGGCGGTATTTACTCATGTTTCCAATGTGTTCGGGTATATTTTGCCTGTGGAGCAAATGGCGGAATTGTGCAAAAAATACGGCGTGCCGTTTATTTTGGATGCGGCACAGTCTGCGGGTGTCCTGCCTGTACAATTACGTCAGTTGGGTGCGGAGTATATTGCAATGCCGGGTCATAAGGGACTGTTGGGCCCCCAGGGTACCGGTTTGTTGCTTTGCCAGGGCTACCCTGAACCGTTGCTCGCTGGGGGTACCGGCAGTAATTCCGCAAGCCAGGATATGCCGGATTTTTTTGCCTGACAGGTTAGAGGCCGGCACGCTGAATGTACCTGGAATTGCGGGATTGTCTGCAGGACTTGGTTATTTGCAAAAAACCGGAATTGCAGAAATTTTCCGCAGAGAACGTCTGGCGGCAAAACAATGCGTAAAGGATCTGCAGGAGCTGGGTTATCAGGTGTTTTCCGGGGAGCATCAGGCGGCAACCGTCTCTTTTTTGGCAAAAGGAGACTGTGAGGAGCTGGCCGGAGAGTTGGCAAATCGGGGCATTGCTGTGCGTGCTGGACTTCATTGCGCGCCTTTGGCTCATGAAAGTGCAGGCACTCTGGAAACAGGCACCGTGCGGGTCAGTTTTGGCCATGATGTGACTGCCGCACAAAATGTTGTTTTTAGGAAGGAATTGGAAGGCTGTAAATGGTAAAAACCTAGAATTTTTTTCACTTTTCTATTGCTATCGTTGGGAAAATCCGCTATAATAGGATAGATAATAGGCTTCGTGTGCGATGCGCGCAAATTTTGCGTTTTACGGATAGAAAAAAGGTAGGGTGAGAGCGATGAACAGCATTCAAAACATTCTCCAACAGGTAGCAAAAATGCAGTGGTCGGATTATCTGGATATTATCATTGTGGCATATTTGCTGTATCGGCTTTTGCCCTTGATCCGGACCACCGGCACAGCCAGAGTTGCTAAGGCGATTATTGGTATTATTGCTGTGGCAGTGGTGGCCAGCTGGTTCAACCTGTATACGTTGAATTTTATCATCAGCCAGTTCCTGCAGATCGGATTGTTGGCGCTGGTGGTGCTGTTCCAACCGGAGCTGCGCCGGATGCTGGATCATATCGGCAATATGCGGTTTTCCAAATTGTTGGGCGCTCAGAAGCAAGGACCGGAAATGGCGCCCATCATTGCCCAAACTGTTGCCGCCTGTGAGTACATGAGCAAGGAAAGAATGGGAGCACTGATCGTGTTCGCCCGGGATAATTCCTTGGATGAATATTATAAAACCGGAACGATGATTGACGGACAGGTATCCGAGCAGCTCATTCGGAATGTGTTTTTCCCCAAAGCAGCCCTGCATGACGGCGCAATGATCATTCGTGATGGCCGTGTAGCTGTTGCCGGCTGCGTGCTGCCTCTTTCGGCTACCACCCGTTTGAGTGCGGATCTTGGCACACGGCATCGTGCAGCTGTGGGCATTAGCGAGGTGTCTGATGCGGTGGCAATCATCGTTTCTGAAGAGACGGGCACGATCTCCGTTGCCGTGGGCGGAATGCTGAAGCGTCATTTGGCGGCTAAGACTTTGGAACGGCTGTTGACCAATGAACTTTGTGTTGAAGAAACTGACCAGCAGGAGAATCTGGTGGTGCGGTTAAAGCAGAAGTTGCAGAAGAAGGACAGGGAGGGGCAGAAATGAAGAAGAAAATACTGTACGCCCTGTTGTCCGCTGTCATTGCGTTTGGCCTTTGGGGTTATGTTGTCACTACGGTCAGCCCGGAATGGGAGGAAACGTATTACAACATCCCTGTGGTGATGAATAATGAATCTGTGCTTCATGATAACGGACTTATGATCATGGAGGAGCAGGCACCTACGGTGACGCTGAAGCTTCGTGGCAACCGCAGCGATCTGGTCACCCTGAATCGGGGGAACATCACGCTGATTGCCAATTTGGCGGCTATTTATGAGAAAGGTGAGCAACAGGTCTCCTATACCATCTTGTTCCCGGAAAATATTTCCAACAACTCTATTGAGGTTTTGAACAAATCTCCTCAGATACTCACCTTGACTGTGGCGGAGCGCAAGACCGCCCAAGTGCCTGTGGAGCTGGATTTCGGCGGTACTACCGTGCCGGAGGGATATTGGAAAGATACAGAAAATCTGGTGCTGGATCATGAAACCATTACTGTAACAGGCCCTGCGGAAACAGTGGATAAAATTACTGCTGCCAAGGTGTTTGTTGACTTAAATGGTCAGACAAAAACCATCAGTCAGAGTTTCTCTTACACATTCTGCGATGAGAGCGGAGCACCTGTGGAGAATAAGTGGCTGGAAGCCAGTGCTTCCGAAGTGAATCTGACGCTGAAGATCCAGCCGACTAAGCTGGTGCAGCTGCAGGTGAATGTGATCGCCGGTGGCGGTGTGGACAAGGATGATATTACTTTTGCCATCGATGTGCCGCAGATCCAAATTGCGGGACCTAAGCAGCAATTGGACAAAATCGGTGAGGCATTGGTTATTGATCTGGATCTTGGTAAGATCGCGGCCTCTGATACACCGGTGGAAGTAGAACGTGCGATTGAGCTTCCTGACGGAGTGGTGAATCTTACGGGTAATGATACAGTAAAGATCACCATACAGTTCCCGAAGAATCTGAGGACAAAGGAATTTACCATTCAGAAGATTACTCCGGCCAATGTGCCAGAAGGAAAGAGTGTGACTTTGGTCACAAGGTCTCTGAAGGTAACCATCCGCGGTGCTAAGGCCAGCATCGATGCGCTTAAGGAAAGCAATTTAGAGCTGTTGGTGGATTTTTCTAACGCAACATCCGGCAAGGATACATATAAGGTTACTTTGCAGGGAGATGGGCAGAATTATGGCCTGTTGACCTTGGGAGATCCGTATATTGTAACAGCGGAAGTGAGCTAAAATCCATAATGGAAATACCCGGAAAAGGGGATAATGATTTTGATTAAGAGTATGACCGGCTACGGCCGGGCCGTGGAAACGGTAAACGGAAGAGAATTTACAGTAGAGCTGCGTTCTGTCAATAACCGGTATCTTGATTGCACAGTAAAATTGCCCAGAGCAGTTTCCTTTGCAGAGGATGCGGTAAAGCAGGCCGTGAAGAACGCGGTTTCCCGAGGCAAGGTAGATGTGTTTATCTCCATGAAGTCTGAGACTTTGGAGGACACTACCATTACCCTGAATAAGGGAACGCTGGAGGGTTATCTTGCGGCAATGCGCCAAATGGCGGATGAATACAGCGTGAAAGATGATATCAGCGTATCGCTGCTTTCCAGAATGCCGGATGTATTTGCTGTAGAGCGTAGTCAAGTGGATGAGGAGCAGCTGCTCTGCGACCTTATGACAGTGGTGGACAAGGCTCTTCAGAGTTATGATGCCATGCGCTGTACCGAGGGCGCTGCGCTGGATGCGGATCTTCGCAGCCGTGGACAGATCATTTTGGATTATGTTTCCCAGGTGGAGGCAGGCAATGCCCAAACTGTGGTGGATTACCGCACCCGTCTGGAAAACAAGCTGCGGGAGGTCTTGGCTTCCACCAATATCGACGAAAGCCGGATACTCACCGAGGCGGCAATCTTTGCAGATAAGGTTGCTGTGGACGAGGAGACCGTGCGTCTGCGCAGCCATTTGAAGCAGATGAACACCATGCTGGACGGCGGTGGTGCTGTGGGCAGAAAGCTGGACTTCCTGCTGCAGGAAATGAACCGTGAGGCCAACACCATCGGCTCTAAGTGCACGGATGTGCAGCTGGCCCGTATCGTGGTGGATATTAAGGCGGAATTGGAAAAGATCCGTGAGCAGACCCAGAACATTGAGTAAGGTGATACCATGAAGCTTATCAATATTGGCTTTGGCAGCATGATCGCCGCAGGCAGGATCCTGGCTGTGGTGGATCCGGACTCCGCGCCCATTAAGCGCGTGGTGCAGGAAGCCCGGGACCGCGGGATGCTCATTGATGCTTCCTACGGTCATAAGACCAAAGCGGTGATCTTAATGGATACAGATCATGTGATCTTGTCTGCGCTGACGCCGGATGCCATCAGTGAGCGATGGCAGGGCAAGCAGGAGAAGGAGGCAGATCAATGAGTCGGGGAAGATTGTTTGTTTTGTCTGGCGCATCCGGTGTGGGAAAAAGTACCGTACTGGCCCGGGTGATGGCTCAGCGGTCGGATCTTCGCTTTTCTGTATCTGCAACCACCCGCCAGCCGCGTCCCGGCGAGGTGGACGGCGAAAGTTATTACTTTGTAACAAAGGCGCAGTTTGAGGATATGATCGCCAAGGATGCGTTTTTGGAATATGATGCTCATATGGACAATTACTACGGTACGCCGGAGGCACAGCTGGATGAAAAGCTGGAGACCGGCAGCGTGATCTTGGACATAGAGCCCAACGGTGCATTCAATGTGCGCAAAAAGCGCGGTGACGCGGTGCTGATCTTCATTGCGCCGCCTGATCTGCAGGAGCTGGAGCAGCGTTTGCGCGGCCGGGGAGACACCTCGGAGGAGCAGATGCAGCTTCGCCTTGACCGGGCCAAATGGGAAATGGCACAGAGTGAAAAGTACGATTATGTGGTGGTCAATGACTGCGTGGACGAATGTGCCGACAAAATCTTAAAAATCATTGCAGAACACTGCGATGCCAAATAATGGAGGAATTGTTATGTTGTACCCCCCTGTAGCAGATTTGCTGAAGGATGTTCAAAGCCGGTATTTGCTGGTAAATGTGGTTGCGCAAAGAGCGCGCCAGATCGCCACTGAGGCGGAGGAATTGCAGGAAGAGCTGACGGAAAAGCCGGTGACTTTGGCAATTCATGAGGTCGCTGACGGAAAGCTCAGCGCCGGTCTGAAGGAAGAATATATGAAGTAAGAAAAGGAGGGGGCTTTATGATTGCGAAGATTGCTGTTTCGGCGGCACTTTTTGCCATTGATAAGCCCTATTCCTATTCCGTACCCCGGGATATGCAGGTCGCACCGGGTATGCGGGTCATGGTGCCCTTTGGCCGGGGCAACCGGAGAACTGAGGGCATTGTGCTGGAATTGACCGGCGGTTCAGAAGAGGGATTAAAAGCTATTGATTCCTGCCTGGATCGGGATGTTTTGGTATCACCCCGGATGCTGAAATTGGCCGCATTTATGCGGGAACGCTATTTTTGCAGTTTTTACGATTGCCTGCGTGTCATGCTTCCGGGTGCGCTGTGGTTTCATGCTAAGTATACCTATCGGCTGACTGAGGATGTAAGCTGGCAGGAAAAAGGCATTCGCAACGAGGCCGCGCTGGCGATTTTGCGCCATTTGCTGTCTTTGGGCGGTGAGGCGCAGGAGTCTGCATTGCGGGCCGTTGTTCCTCAAGAGGATGTTTTCCGGGATGCTATTTCTTACCTGGCCAGAAAAAAGTGGATCAGTTCCGAAACGGGATTTTTGCAGAATTTAGGCGATAAGACTGAAAAAATCGTTACGCTGACTTCTTCTGTGGAAGAGGCAATGGAGTATGCAGCCAAGCGACCCAGGTCGGCGGCGATGCAGCGGTCGGTGCTTGAGCTTATGTGCAGCATCGGCTCCGTATCCGCAAAGGAGCTTTGTTATTACACCGGTGCATCTATGGCAACGGTGAAACGCCTGGCGGATTTGGGGTATCTGGAGCTGACGGACAAGCCTGTACTTCGCTGCAAGGAGATCCGCTCTGCAGTTTTGGATGGCCCGTTGGTACTCAATGAGGAGCAGAAAAAGGCCTATTTAGGTCTGGCGGAACAAATGCAGGAGCAAGCACCCGGTGTTGCGCTTCTGTACGGTGTTACCGGCTCGGGCAAGACGGCGGTATATTTGAAGTTAATTCAGCACGCGCTGGATCTGGGAAAGAGTGCGCTGTTTTTGGTTCCGGAGATCGCGCTGACACCCCAGCTTTTAAGTTTGCTGGCGGCTCATTTTGGCGATCGGGTAGCGGTGCAGCATAGCAGTTTGTCTGCCGGAGAGCGCTATGATCAATGGCGACGCATCCGCAGCGGTGACGCTCGGGTCGTTGTAGGAACACGCAGTGCAGTGTTTGCACCCTGTGTGGATCTTGGACTTATCATCTTAGATGAGGAACAGGAGCATTCTTATAAATCTGAAAATTCTCCGCGCTACGATGCCAGAGAAATGGCGCTGTGGCGGGGATTAAAGGAAAATGCGCTGGTGCTGTTGGGTTCGGCAACACCCACGGTTGAGACCATGTATCACGCCAAAAACGGGGATTACAGGCTTTATACCTTGCAAGCGCGCTATAACGGACGGTCTTTGCCCAAAGTGGAGATCGTGGATATGCGGCAGGAGGTTAAATCGGGCAACGACCGTACCTTTAGTCGATATCTGAGTAAAACTATTGGGGATACGGCTTCTGCAGGGAAGCAGACTATCTTGTTTTTAAACCGCAGAGGCAACAGTAGAAGCCTTGTTTGCGTGGATTGTCGGGAAATACCCCAATGCCCTCGCTGCAGCGCAAGGCTGACATATCACAGCGCAAATTCGCGGCTTATGTGCCATTATTGCGGCTATTCTCAGCCGGTGATGTCCAGATGCCCTGAGTGCGGTGGGCCCTTAAAAACTGTGGGCAGCGGCACGCAGAAAGCGCAGCAGGAGCTTTTGGAACTATTTCCGGATATGCATGTGGAGCGCATGGACACCGATACTGTTAACGCAATGAACACCCACGAAAAGATCCTGAAGCGGTTTCAGGAGGACAATGTGCCGGTGCTCATCGGTACGCAGATGGTGGCCAAGGGATTAAATCTTCCCAATGTGACGCTGGTGGGTGTGCTGGATGCAGACCTAAGTTTGTATTCCGGTTCCTACCGTTCGGCGCAAGATACATTCAATATGCTTACCCAAGTGGTGGGCCGTGCTGGCCGGGGCGATACTCCGGGGCAGGCAGTGATCCAGACCATGGTGCCGGAGCATCCGGTAATCACATTGGCGGCCCGGCAGGATTATGACAGTTTTTATGAACTGGAGATCGGTCTGCGGCGGGTGCAGAATTGTCCGCCTTTTGGGGATCTTGCTTGCATTACATTTTCCGGGCAGGATGAAGGGCAGGTGTTTCGCGGTGCGGTAAAATTCCGCGACAGCCTGAACGCCTGTCTGAAAGAGGCGGGTTATGAAAATGAGACCTGCCAGGTGTTGGGCCCTGCGCCCTGCGCTGTACCGAAGATCAATTATAACTACCGTTACCGCCTTACATTGCGCTGTATTATGACCCGCAATCTGCGGACACTGCTTGCGCACCTGCTGCGCCAGTTTGCTGCTGACGGAGCAAATCGGGGCATTACCGCCTTTGCGGATGTAAACGGATTGGAAGAATAAAGGAGCATATTATGGGAATTAGAAAAATACTTCCGGATACGGAAACGGCGCTGCATAAGGTTTGCAGACCGGTGGAAAAGTTTGATTGGCGGCTGCACAAGCTGCTTGATGATATGAAAGAAACTCTGGCGGAAGCCAACGGTGTAGGTTTGGCTGCGCCTCAGGTGGGCATTTTGCGCCGGGTGGTCATTGTGGACACGGGAGAGGAGATCCTGGAGCTGGTGAATCCCCAACTGCTGGAAACAGACGGGGAGCAGGAAGGCCCGGAGGGCTGCTTGAGTGTTCCCGGTCGGTACGGTTTGGTAAAGAGACCTTATTATGCTAAGGTGCGGGCACAGGACCGTAACGGAGATTGGTATGAGGCAGAAGGTGAGGAGCTGATCGCTCGCTGCTTCTGCCATGAGCTGGATCATTTGGACGGTATTTTGTATACGCAGGTCATGGAGCGATTTATGACCGAGGAAGAACTCCTTGACGATGAGGAGTAAATCTCCGGAGGGATAAATTTGAAAGTTGTTTTTATGGGCACGCCGGACATTGCGGCGACTTGCTTAAAACAGCTGCTGGCGGACGGTTTTGACGTAGCAGCAGTTTATACACAGCCGGACCGCCCCAAGGGACGGGGAATGAAAATGGTGTATTCCCCGGTAAAAGAGGTGGCGCTGGAGCATGGCTTGCCTGTTTTTCAACCGGAAAATTTCCGGGATGAAGAAAGTGTGGAGCAGTTGCGTGGGTTGCAGCCGGATGTGATCGCGGTGGTAGCCTATGGCAGAATTCTGCCCCAGCGAGTGCTGGACATCCCCCAAAAAGGCTGTGTCAATATTCATGCCAGCCTTTTGCCGAAATATCGGGGCAGCGCTCCGTATCAGTGGGCGGTGTTGGATGGCTGCAAGGAGACCGGCGTTACGGCGCAGCATATGGTACTGAAAATGGATGCCGGTGATGTGATCGATGTGGCGAAAACTCCCATTGGGGAGGATGAAACTGCCGGGGAATTGCTGGACAGGCTGGCGGTTCTTGGCGCAGATCTTCTTAGCCGCACCCTGACCCGTTTTGAAAAGGGCGATGTTCAGGGCACACCTCAAAATGAAGCTGAGGTAAGCTTTGCGCCCATGCTGGAGAAATCCATGTGTCCCATTGATTGGAATTGCACCGCACAGCAAGTGCATAATAAGGTTCGCGGCTTGCACCCCTGGCCTGTGGCAACTATGGAGCTGCAGGGCAAAATCTTTAAGGTCCACGCTACAAAAGTGGTGGAGGGAAAGGGAACGCCCGGCCAGATCTTGGGTCTAACCAAAACAGGTCTTGTGATTGCCTGCGCAGAGGGTGCGGTGGAGATCCGCAGTTTGCAGGCAGAGGGCGGTAAACGCATGGCTGCGCCGGATTATTTCCGGGGACATCCCCTGGAGGGTGTTTCTTGAGCGCCCGGAAAACTGCGCTGGATGCGCTGATCGCCTGCCGCCGGGACGGTGCGTGGTCCAACGGGATACTGAAGGAATATTTGCAAAGAGACCGGCTGGACAGCCGGGATGCTGCGTTGGCAGCAAGACTTTGTTACGGCGTGATGCAGAACCGGGATCTGTTGGATTTTTATCTGAAACAGTTGTTAACAGGCAAGCTTAAGGATCTGCATCCTGTAGTGCGGGATATTCTTCACCTCGGCCTTTATCAGATTTATCAGTTGGATAAAGTTCCCGACTCGGCTGCGGTGAATGAGTCTGTGAATCTGGCGAAAAAATACTGCCCCAAGCAGCGGTTTGCGTCGGGCTTAGTCAATGGTGTGCTGCGCAATGCGGTGCGTACAAAGGGAACGCTGAAAGAGCCGGGGACCCTGCAGGAAAAATACAGCCATCCCCAGGAACTCATTGAACTTCTGCGGGAGTATGTGGGAGAAGAAAAACTGGAACCCATGCTGGCGGCGAACAATGCTGCGCCGGATACGGTGGTGCAGGTCAACACCCTGCGCACCACCACACAGGCGCTGTGCCAGCAACTGCAAAGTGAAGGTGTCAGCGTCCGCGCCCATGGTTGGATGGCAGACTCTTTGGTGCTGAGCGGCACAGGAAACCTTGAAAGGCTTCCGTCTTTTCAGCAGGGCCTTTTTTATGTGCAAGACCCTGCGGCCAAGCTTAGCGTTATGTGCGCAAAGCTTCCGAATAGCGGCGGTATCTCGCTGCTTGATTGCTGCGCTGCCCCGGGCGGAAAAAGCTTTGCCGCCGCCATAGCCATGGAAGACAAGGGGAATATCCTTTCCTGCGATGTTCATGCTCATAAGACTACGCTCATTGAAAACGGCGCAGCCAGATTGGGGCTTACTAAAATCAGTGTTCGTCAGCAGGATGCTACCGAATTTTGTTCACATTTGTGCGATACCATGGATGTGGTCATTGCGGATGTGCCTTGCTCCGGCTACGGCATTATCCGGAAAAAACCGGATATTCGCAGCAAGTCCATAAAGGATATGAAGGCGCTGCCGGATCTGCAGCTGCAGATTTTAGAAAACCAATCCCGGTATGTAAAACCCGGGGGTGTACTGATGTATTCCACCTGCACATTGGTCCGTGCAGAAAATGAGGGTGTGGTGGAACGCTTTTTGGAGCGACATCCGGACTTTTATCTTGAACTGTTGGAGCTTCCTGGCTGTTTCCCCGAAAACAAGACGGGAATGCTCACATTGGTGCCCGGAGAATATGACACAGACGGCTTCTTTATCTGCCGTTTGCGGAGGAATGTATGCAAGTAAACTTGAAATCCATGACCCAGCAGGAGATCGGGAATGTGCTGAAAGAGCTGGGGCAACCGGCTTTTCGCGCTAAGCAGATCTTTTCCTGGCTGCATAGCGGTGTGCGAAGTTTCGCGGAAATGACGAATCTTCCCAAAGAGCTGCGCAGTATCCTGGAAGAGCGGTATCCTATTTGTGCTCCTGTTGTGGTGCGCAGACAGGAGTCCCAAAGGGATGGCACAATGAAGTTTTTATGGCAGCTTGCTGACGGTAACTGCGTGGAAACGGTGCTTATGCGCTACCATTACGGCAACACAGTGTGCATTTCCACAGAGGTTGGCTGCCGCATGGGCTGTGCGTTTTGCGCGTCTACATTGGGAGGTTTGGTGCGCCCCCTGGAGCCGTATGAGATGCTGGATCAGGTTTTGTTTACACAGCTTGAATCAGGGCAGCCTATTTCGCATATCGTGCTCATGGGCATTGGCGAGCCGTTGGACAATCTTGACAATGTGCTCCGCTTTTTGGAGTTGGTCAATAGTCCTGACGGCATGAATATTTCCATGCGGCATATTAGTCTTTCTACCTGCGGCCTTGTGCCGAAGATCGACGAGCTTGCGGGGCATAAGCTGCAGTTAACCCTTTCTGTATCCCTCCATGCGCCCAATGATGCGGTGCGCGATACGATCATGCCGGTCAATCGCGCTTATCCCACGCAGGAGCTTATAGATGCCTGCCGTCGGTATTATGAGGCGACCAATCGCCGGATTTCCTTTGAATATGCCATGATCGACGGTGTCAATGACACCCAGGCTCATGCTAAGGAATTGCTGAGGCGGTTAAAAGGTTTGCCTGCACATTTTAATCTGATTCCGTTGAATAAGGTGGAGGAAAGCCCTTTGAAACCCAGCTCCCGCAAGGCGGTGGCGGATTTTCAGAAATGTCTGGAAGACGGGGGGATCACCGCCACAGTGCGTCGTAGCCTAGGTGGCGATATTGATGCCTCCTGCGGACAGTTGCGGCGGAAATATCAAAAAGAAAACAATTCTGAGATTTGAAGTTTTCAGTAGAAAGGAGTGGTTACATTGCAAAGTTGGGGTTTGACAGATCCGGGTTGTGTGCGTACACAAAATCAGGATGCTTACCAGATCGAAACTTTGGATCGCAATACATTGCTGTGCATCATTTGTGACGGCATGGGCGGTGCAAAATCGGGCAATGTTGCCAGTACATTGGCGGTAGATGTCTTTGTAGAGGAGATCCGCAGAGTGTACGCTCCCAATATGGAGCAGGAAGAGATCGACCTAATGCTGGAGGGCGCGGTAAAACTCTCGAATTTTACGGTGTATGACCAATCCAAGCAATTTGAGGAATTCCAGGGAATGGGAACTACTTTGGTCGCTATGCTTATCCAGAATATGCGTGTCACTGTGGTGAACGTGGGTGACAGCCGTGCCTACCGGATCAATCGGGATGGCATTCGCTGCATTACCACAGACCACTCCTTGGTTCAGATGATGGTGGACAGGGGAGAGCTGACCCCTGAAATGGCCAGGACCTATCCGGGAAAGAACTATATTACCCGGGCTATCGGTACGGAGTCTATGGTCAGCGGTGATATCTACCATTTGGATGCGGAAAAGGGTGATGCACTGCTGCTTTGCACAGACGGCCTTTCTAACATCGTTGATGATCAGGAGATCCTGTTTGAGGTAGTTCACGGTGTAAATAAGCAGCTTTGCTGCCAGCGGCTTTTGGAGATCGCAAAAAACCGCGGCGCACCGGATAATGTCACCAGTGTTCTGGTGATGGTTTGATCCCGCTGAGAGGAGTTCATATGGTTATGGATAAATATATTGGTCGGTTACTGGATAACCGGTATGAAATTTTAGAGGTCATCGGTGTTGGCGGCATGGCTGTGGTGTATAAGGCACGTTGTCATCGCTTAAACCGGCTTGTGGCCATTAAGATCTTGAAAGACGAGTATTCTCAAGATGAGGAGTTCCGCCGGCGTTTTCACGCAGAAAGCCAGGCTGTTGCCATGCTTTCCCATCCGAATATCGTGTCGGTATACGATGTTTCCACATCCGATGATGCTGATTACATCGTCATGGAGCTCATTGATGGCATAACGCTGAAACAGTACATGGAGAAAAAGGGCATCCTGAATTGGAAGGAGACCCTGCATTTTGCCATTCAGATCGGCAAAGCCTTGGATCATGCACATGGCCGGGGCATTGTGCACCGGGATATTAAGCCTCACAATGTGATGGTGCTGAAGAACGGCTCTGTTAAGGTGGCTGATTTCGGTATTGCCCGGGTAATGTCCAAGAGCAATACTTTGACCAAAGAAGCACTTGGCTCGGTGCATTATATTTCTCCTGAGCAGGCTAAGGGCGGGCGCGTGGACAGCCGCAGTGATATTTATTCCCTTGGCGTCGTGATGTATGAGATGATGACCGGACGGCCGCCTTACGATGGGGAATCTCCGGTTGCGGTGGCAATTCAGCATATCAATGGCAATGCGGAAATGCCCTCCACCATCAATCCCAATATTCCCGGCGGTTTGGAACAGATCATTATGAAGGCTATGTCTCAAGCGCCGGCAGATCGGTATGCAACGACCTCTGCTTTGCTGGGAGATATGGATGAATTCCGGAAGAACCCGTCCATTTTGTTTGATTATAACAATCCGACTGTGGACATGGATGCGGCGATTAAAATGTCTGCTGCACCTAAAAATGATGAGACTATGCCGCTGCCTGCCACAACGGCTCAGAAGATTGCGGCCAAGGCTGAGCAACCCAGACCGAGAACAGCACAGCCGGTGAGAAACCGGAAACCGGCCCGTCGTCATGATGAGGAAATCATCGAGGACGATGTCAAGGGTAATAAAGCAGCTACCATCGCGATTATTTCCTGCGCAGCGGTGGCAATTCTGGCGATCATTATTTTTGCTATTGCAATATTCAGCGGAAGCTTCAATTCTCAAAACGAAATGGTCACAGTACCTAACCTGGTGGGCAAAATGCATGATGATCTAGGCCAGCTGGAAGTTACCATTCGTGTGGGTGATAAGAAATACAATGATGACTATGCAGAAGGCCAGATCTATGACCAGAACCCCAAAGAGGGCGCGAAGGTTGCCAAGGGCGGTATTGTGACGGTATATATTAGCTTGGGCACAGAACCTGCAGATAAGGTCATGGAGGATTTGACAGAGCTTACGGAAGAAGCGGCAAAGAATTTCCTGATCAATGTACTGGGTATTGGCAAGGATAATATTTTGGTGCGGACAGAATCCAGTGCAACCATCGCTCCGGGTTTGGTTACCCGTACTGATCCCGTGGAAGACGAGGAACTGACAGAGGGTCAGGTTGTGCAGCTATGGATCAGCTCCGGCCCGAAGATCAAAAAGGGAAAAGTGCCCAATATTGTGGGCTTGAACCAGGAAAAGGCCATTTCCCTGTTAAATGCCAACGGCTTTGAGAATGTGGTGCCTGTGGAAGTGGAAAGTAACCGCACAAAGGGTATCGTTGTCTACCAATCCGAGCAGGCACAGACAGAAATTGATGTTACGACGCAGATTATAATACAGGTGTCTAAGGGAACAGAGGAAGAGACACCCGATGAGGACGACAATGTGATCCCGCCCGTGGATCCCGATCTTAAGACCAAGGTGATCACCGTGCCGCTGCCTGACGATATTATGGAGGATTATACCTTGAGTCTGTGGCAGGATGGCAAGGTGGTTCATGAGCGTAAGATCCCAGTCGGCACCATCAGTACCCAGTTTGAGGTTACCGGAAAGGGCACGGTCCAGTACACTGTTAAGATCAACGGTGGCGATACCAACAGCTGGACCATAGATGTGAATTTCGATGAGTGAGATGCAGACCGGACGGATCTTGCGATCCTTAAGCGGCTTTTATGATGTGCAGACACCGGCAGGTCTTGTTACCTGCCGGGCAAGAGGCATCCTGCGTAAGGAGGGTCTTTCTCCATTAACGGGAGATATAGTGGAGATCTCGGTTGACCGGGGTAAGGGCATGGTGGAAAAGATCCTGCCCAGGAAGAATTCCTTTGTGCGTCCGGCGGTTGCCAATGTGGACGCGCTGGTGATCTTCGCTGCCAATACCAATCCTGTAACAGAACCTTTTTTGATCGATCGTGTGGCGGCGATTGCCGGTGATCAGGAAGTGCCGGTGTATCTTTGTGTCAACAAGTGCGATCTTGATCCTGCAGTGGATCTGATCCGCATTTATAAGCACGTTGGATTTTCTGTGATCTCCGCCAGCGCGGAGACCGGTGAGGGCGTTGAACAGTTGCGGGAATTGATCCATGGAAAGCTGACTGCCTTTACGGGAAACTCCGGTGTGGGTAAGAGCAGTATGCTCAACCGCCTGTGTCCGGAACTGGCGCTTCCCACCGGGGAGGTGTCGGATAAACTGGGCCGTGGCCGTCATACCACTCGCCATGTGGAGCTGTACCGATTGGGGGAGGAAACCTATGTGGCGGATACCCCAGGTTTTTCTTCCTTTGATACGGATCAAATGGAGATCATTTTGAAGGAGAATCTTCAATATGCATTCTCGGATTTTACACCCTATTTGGGAAAATGTCAGTTCCACGATTGCTCTCACAGGGCAGAACCCGGCTGCGCGGTGACCCGCGCGGTGGAAAGCGGAGAGCTGGAAAAGAGCCGGTACGACAGTTATTTGCGGCTGTATGAAAAGGCCAGTCAGATAAAAACCTGGGAAGTTCGGCCTTAAGTGTCAGTGTCGGGAAATACCAGCGAAATTAGGAAAAATAATGTTTGACAAAATGCGCAGAACACATTATAATATCAAGGCATGACTGTGAGGAGGGGAAACTATGCTGTTGGGTCTGTCTAAAATTATTGACTGCCCTGGGCAAAGCATTCCGTTCCAGACCAGTGTAGATCTAAGCGATCTTCGATATGGGCAGAGCTATCCGGTTACCGAGCCTGTGCAGGCCAGCGGCAGTGTCCGCAATACCGCAGGGGTGCTGGTGATGACCGGTGTGATCCAAACCACCATTCATGGCGTTTGCGACCGCTGCGCCGGGGATTTTCACAGATGTGTGGAGTTTCCGCTGAATGTGGTGCTGGTAACGGAGCTGTCCAACGAGGATAATGAAGATGAATGGGTGTTCCCGCTTCAAGGCGACAGCGCAGATTTGGAGGAGATCGTCAGAACAGTGTTCGTTCTGAATTTGGATTCCAAGCTGCTGTGCAAGGAGGATTGTAAAGGCCTGTGCTGCAAATGCGGCAAGAACCTGAACGACGGTCCTTGTGATTGTCAGAAAGAGCTGGATTCCCGTTTCGCTGCTTTACAGCAGCTTCTCAATAAGTAAATTTGTAAGATGCTGCCAAATAAAGCAGTTCTACCAAGGAGGTGTCAACCATGGCTGTCCCTAAGTGTAAAGTATCTAAGGCCCGTCGCGATAAGCGCCGTGGCGGCAACTGGAAGCTGTCCGCTCCCAGCGTGTCTGTTTGCCCCAAGTGCGGTGAGCCCACCCAGCCCCACAGAGCTTGCAAGGCTTGCGGTTCCTACAATGGCCGTCAGGTCCTGGCCGCCAAGGCTGACTAAGGCAGGAAAATATAAGAGGAAGGCTTTTCGCCTTCCTCTTTTTCCTTTTTATAGGTGTTTGAGAAACTTTTGTGCACATTGACAAAAATAAGATAATTTAATATTACCCAATTGACATTTATTATAAATTGATAATATTATAATTATACTAGTACTGGATACTAAGATTTTACTGAAAGGTTGGCGAAAAAGATGAAACGTTCTTTTGTTACCCGCATTGCTGCAGTTGTAGTGTTAATGGCAATTCTGCTCTGCGTACCAACCAGGGCATCTGCTTATCCTGTCTCATATGAGCTTAATTTTCCGACCGTTCATCAAGAGAAAACAAATTGGTGTTGGGCTGCATGCTGTTGCGCCGTCATAGAATACTATGGCGGAAATGTTTCACAGGCAAGCTTTGTGCGCACACTTTGGGGCAATGAGAATGACGAGTCTGGTTCTATGTTGGATATGAAACAGGGACTGGCTAATTATTCTATTAGCTCTACTATTGTTTCCGCTCCGCTTACTTTGACACAAATTCGTTTGAGTACTTATTCCAACGGAAGACCTGTGATCGCCGGACTTATTAACTATTATGGCGGACATGCCGTGGTAGTGATCGGCTATATTGATAATGCTGCTTTAGGTGATAAAGTTGTGATATATATGGACCCGGGGTATGAAGAGATCTATACTGCTGAATATTCTGATTTTGTTAATTCCAATACTCAGATATGGTATGAATCGTTGACAAATATTCTATAGATTTAAGGAGGAGTTAATATGAAGAGCTTAAGATGTATTGTGGCGATTGCGTTATGCTTGCTCGTTTTCCTAACAATTTCTCCTGCTCGGGCATCTGCAGAAGAGTTCACGGCGGCGTCTGCAGCAGAGCTTACAGAAGTCCCGGCAGAATTGAAGGAATATGCTACCGAATCGATACTTCCTTTTATAAAGGGTTGGCTGAAATCAAGTGGTAAAGTGGGTAAGCACTTTGAATCGGCTGAAGAGATCGATCAGCTGCAGGTCGGTGCTATTTTCAAGGTTTGTATGTTTAAGTGGGAAAATGATTATAACAAAATCACTGCTCTTTCCGATGCGATCTATGTGCCCGACTATTGGATGATGCTTGCCTGCACTCCGGAAGGAGAGGCAAAGTGGTATGCGCTGATAAAAGATAAGACGGATGAGGGAAAAGGTTACGGTTTTGCCAGGGAAGGCAGCGCTGCTACCCTTGGCCAAGCGTTGGATGTATTTGAAACGATAAATCGCAAAAATAAGCTGGATGCAACCCCTATAGTTATCTGGCATAGCAATTATGAAATGACCGTTATGGAGATCGTTGACGGCAAGGAATACGTTGTAACTGCTATTACCGGTGAATCGTTAGATAGGTCTTACAAGGGAGTAACAGATCTGAAGAATCTTCCTACCGGAATGGATGCAGTGGAGGCGCTGCGGGAGGCTTTTTCCAGGCCAACTACTGATGAGGAGGGTAATTTGCTTTATGGTGATCTACGCTTAATACGGCTGACTGCTTCTGAGCAGCCGTCGATATGGAAATCTCCTGCTGTGTGGATTGCCGTTACAGGCATTTGCGCGGTGTCTGCCTGCGCAGCATGTCTGGTAGTTAGAAGAAAACGCAAAGCAGAGATGGCCGACTAAGGATCATGCTAGAATTTTGCAAGAGGAAGGCTTTTCGCCTTCCTCTTTTTCCTTTTTATTGGTGATTTGGAGAGCTTTTGTGCACATTGACAAAATTGCAGGATATTTTATGTTTTCTATTGACAACAATTATAAGTAGAATATATGATAATTATGTAAGGACCGTTTGTTAGTTGTTTTAATCGGGGAGGGGTGTGATACTATGAAAAAAGTTGTATGCATATTAACCCTGTGTGCTTGCCTTGCTATGACCGGCTGTGCACCCAATGTCCCAGAGTGGAGTAAGGGTGTTAGTGATTATCTGTTTTATCCTGATTTGGAACTTAGCGCGGCTTATTCCGTTTCGCCTTATGATGAACTGTTGCCATGGGAAATTCCGGAAGGATATGTTGCGGAGGGTTGTCTTTTGGATGGAATTGCGTCCGATTCTTCTGCGGAAAAGATAGACCTTGTGAGTATAAAGTTACAAAATGGCAAGGGGATAAACCTCTCTGTTCGTGTGCGAAAATTTGAAGAAGATAGGATTCCTCATTCATATATTGCAGACCCTAACGATCCGGAAACTTACGATGTAATATGGTTTTCTCAACAAAGTGAGCCGTATCCGGAAAACTACTCTCTTGAAGGTCTTTTCTATGCAAAGGATTTAACACCGGAGTTGATTGAGAAAAGAATGGGACGGTTTGTTTCGGGTGAAGTACATTCGACGTTTTCCGTGGGCGTAGTTTGTGACGAGTGGGAAGTGGTTTGTCGTGGATATCTTTCTGAGGAGTATTCGGGAGCTGAGCTCATATCTGCTCAGCAGGTTTATGACATGATCACTTCTTCCCGGTATTTTACAAAATAAGCGATGAATTACAGCTCCCTCTGACGGGGGAGCTGTTTTTTGTGTGATAAGCAATTTCAAATTGTTACAGGTTTTCGTTGCATTTAACGCAAAGTTGTGGCATAATAAGGGAAATGTAGCTTTTCATTGAAAGGAGTGATCGTCATGGCAAAGCCTTTGGTGGCCATTGTTGGCCGGCCCAATGTGGGTAAGTCCATGCTTTTCAATAAGCTCACCGGTCAGCGTACCTCTATCGTTGAGGATACCCCCGGTGTGACCCGTGACCGCATTTACGGCGATTGCGAGTGGTGTAATACCCAGTTTGCCCTGGTGGATACCGGCGGTATTGAACCCAATACGGACAGCGATATGCTGAAATTTATGCGCCGTCAGGCGGAAATCGGCATTGAGCTGGCAGATGCCATCATTATGGTCACCGATGTGCGCAGCGGTGTTACCGCGGCAGACCAGGATGTGGCCACGATCTTGCGCAAATCCAAAAAGCCCGTGGCACTGGCGGTAAACAAGTGTGATTCCATTGGGTTGGTGAATCCCGATGTGTATGAGTTCTACTCCCTTGGCATTGGTGACCTGTTTGAGGTTTCCGCTATTCACGGCCACGGCACGGGCGACCTGTTGGACTGGGTGCTGGAGAATATCCCCGCACAGCCGGAGCGGGAGGAAGAAGATGATGTGATCAAGGTGGCCATCGTGGGCAAGCCCAATGTGGGCAAATCCAGTTTGCTCAACCAGATCTTGGGTGAGGAACGGGTCATCGTTTCCAATGTGGCCGGCACCACCCGGGATGCCATCGACAGCTATTTCGAGAACGAGACCGGAAAGTACTGTTTTATCGACACCGCCGGCATGCGTCGAAAGAGCAAGGTGGACGATATTATTGAAAAGTATTCCAACATGCGTACCATCAGCGCCATTGAGCGTTCCGATGTGTGCCTGATCATGATCGATGCCAACGATGGCGTCACGGAGCAGGATACGAAGATCGCCGGATTGGTTCACGAGGCGGGCAAAGCCGCGATTATCGTGGTCAACAAATGGGACGCGGTGGAGGACAAGGAAACCAACACCATGCGGGACAAGGAAGCCGATGTGCGCAATGGCCTTAGCTATATGCTGTATGCGCCTGTGGTGTTCCTGTCTGCGCTGACGGGCCAGCGGGTGGATAAGCTGTATCAGGTAATCCAGGATGTCCACGCTCAGAATACCAGCCGGATTACCACCGGTGCACTGAACAGCGTGTTGGCAGATGCTACTGCTCGGGTACAGCCGCCTACGGACAAGGGCCGCCGGCTGAAGATCTACTATATGACACAGGCGGGAACAAAGCCGCCGCACTTTGTGATCTTCTGCAACGATGCCCGGTTGTTCCATTTCTCTTATCAAAGATATTTGGAAAATCAGATCCGGGATGTGTTTGGCCTGCAGGGCACACCCATACGGATGACCATCCGGCAAAAGGGCGATAAGGAGGAATAACAAATGCTGTTTCCCATACTCGTTGCAGTTTTAACCGGCTATCTTCTGGGCAATATCAACGGCTCGGTGTGTGTTTCCGCGCTGGTTGCTGATGATGATGTGCGCGATCATGGCAGTGGAAATGCTGGGCTTACCAATTTCTTCCGTAGCTATGGCGGCTGGAGCACATTGCTTGTGATTTTAGTTGATGTGGTCAAAACAGCCCTTTCCTGTTATGTAGGCGGTTTGATACTGCTTCCTTTTGGCTATTATTATGAGGGTTTGATGCTTGGCGCTGTAGCCGTAAGCTTGGGACACGATTTCCCGGCACTTTTGGGTTTCCGTGGCGGCAAGGGCATTTTGTCCGGTCTGACCGTGGCATTGGTGTTGGATTGGAGAATCGGTTTAGGCTTGTTGGCGGTGTTTGCCATTGCTTTTGGCATTACTCGGTTTGTGTCCCTTGGCTCGGTGCTGGGCGCGGTAGCCTTCATGGTGGGGTTTGTGGTGCTGCATCATGACAACCTGGTTATTATGATCGGTGGTATTTTCCTCGGCCTTTTGGCTATTTTTATGCATAGGGAAAATATTGTGCGTCTTTTTAAAGGGACAGAGTCGAAAGTTCATCTCATTCATAAGGATCTTAACAAATGAAAGCTGTTGTAGTAGGAAGCGGCGCTTGGGGCACAGCCTTGAGCTTGCGGCTGTGTAAAAATGGGCATGATGTGATCTTGTGGTCTTTTGACCCAAAAGAGGCCACGCAAATGCGGGAAAATGGAGAGAACCCCATGCTGCCCGGAGTGAAATTACCCGCAGAGCTGCAGATATCCACGGACATTGCCTGTGTAGCGGGCAGGGAACTGGTGGTTATGGCCAGTCCGTCCTTTGCGATTCGGCAGGTGAGCCGGAATGTTGCACCTTATCTTGATAAGGATGCTGTGGTGGTGTCTGTAGCAAAGGGTATTGAGGCATCTACCCAGTTGCGCATGAGCCAGATAATTGGGGAAGAGACGGGGAAGTCTGTTGTTGCCCTTACTGGCCCCAGCCATGCTGAGGAAGTGGGACGCTGTCTCCCAACCGGCTGCGTGGCGGCCTGCGCAGATAAAGCGCTGGCGGAGGTCGTGCAGGATGCGTTTATGTCCGATGTGTTTCGGATCTATACCAGCCCGGACATTGTGGGTGCAGAATTGGGCGGCGCATTGAAAAATGTGATTGCCCTGTGTGCCGGTGTGACCGATGGCTTAGGTTATGGAGATAACATCAAAGCGATGCTTATGACTCGCGGCTTGACCGAAATGGCCAGATTGGGCGTTTCTTTGGGCGCAAGTAAGGACACCTTTGCCGGATTGGCAGGAGTAGGTGATCTGATCGTTACCTGCACTTCTGAACATTCCAGAAATCACCGTGCCGGCGTGCTGATCGGACAGGGATTTTCGCCTAAGGAGGCTATGGAGCGCGTTGGTGCTGTGGTAGAGGGTTACTATGCAGCAGAGGCTGCATGGAAGTTGTGCCAACAGCAGGGGGTAGAGATGCCCATCGTGCAGGCAGCGTATGCATTGCTTTATGAAGATGTCAGCGTAGAAAAGGTGCTGGAGATCTTGCTCAGACGAGGGAAAAAAGCGGAATCCGAAGATATGGGTTGGCAATAATGAAAAACCACGGATGCAACTGCATCCGTGGTTTTTGCAAACAAAAAACGCCATCGTTTCCGATGGCGTTATGCATGGCAGGGGAAATTAGATAGCGCGCTCGACCTTGTTGGAACGGAGGCATCTGGTACAAGCGTACACATGGCACGGAGTTCCGTTAACAACCGCCTTGACCCGCTTAACATTGGGCTTCCAGGTACGATTGGAGCGTCTGTGGGAGTGGGAAACCTTAATACCAAAAGTTACGCCCTTGCCACAAAAATCACACTTAGCCATTCACTGCACCTCCTAACCGAAATAATCATGAAAATACCGCCTTTTACAGGCGCTTTCATATGATACCAAAGATTGACGAAAAATGCAAGTGTTTTTTTCAGTTTTTTTCCTTTTTTCAAAAATATATTGATATTCCCGTTTGTGGCAGGTATAATATGGGAAAAGACAGAAAGGGGAGATGATGTATGGCAAATACATACAGCGTGCCGCTGACACGGTTGGTGGAGGAGTTTCATCTTGATGTTGCCTATGCAGCAACGGATTATGAATCCATTCGTTTGACCGTTGAGGATGTGGCTCGACCCGGTTTGCAGCTTGCAGGATATTTTGACCATTTTGAGCCTATGCGTTTGCAGGTTCTGGGTAATGTGGAAATGAGCTATTTGTCCAAGCTGACTGCTGCGGAGCGTGCCATTGTGTTTGACCGACTGCTGTCCTATAAATTTCCCGCTTTGCTGATTGCCCGGAATATGGAGCCTGATCCCCAGTGCCTGGAGATGGCGAGAAAGCATAATGTAACCGTTCTTCGGGCAAAGGAGGCTACCAGCACAGTGGTGTCCTCGATCATTGCTTACCTGCGCTCAGCCCTTGCACCTCGTATTACCCGGCATGGCGTTTTGGTGGAAGTTTACGGCGAGGGTCTGCTGCTCATAGGTGACAGCGGCATTGGTAAGAGTGAAGCGGCTGTTGAGCTGCTCAAGCGCGGCCACCGGCTCATTGCAGATGATGCGGTGGAAATCCGAAAGATTTCTGAGGGGTCTTTGGTGGGCACAGTTCCCGATCTGATCCGCAATTATATTGAGCTGCGTGGCATTGGTATTATCAATGTGGCAAAGCTTTTCGGTATGGGTGCGGTCAAAGCGGAAAATGAGATCAATCTGGTGGTAAACATCGTTCCCTGGAAAACCCAGGAGGTCTATGACCGGCTGGGTCTTGAGGAGCAGTTTATGGATATTCTTGGCGTTAAAGTGCCTATGAACACCATTCCGATTACCCCCGGCCGTAATTTGGCGGTGATCCTGGAGGTTGCTGCTATGAATAACCGTCAGCGGAAGATGGGTTATAATGCGGCTAAGGAATTTACGGAGAAGATCAACCGCCATTTTGATGAGAGCGTGGGCGAGGATCAATGAAGGAATTTACCATAGGCGCGAATGATGCTGGTCAGCGCTTGGATCGGTTTCTTGCTAAGGCGGTACCTTTGCTTCCTGCGTCGTTGGCACAAAAATATATTCGCCTGAAGCGGATCAAGTGCAATGGCAAACGGATTGACCGGGATTCTCGCCTGCAAGAAGGCGATTTGCTGCAGCTTTATATCAACGATGAGTTTTTTGACAAGCCCCGGGAGGATAACGGTTATCTGACTGTGGCTGCCCCGAAGTTGAATATCGTCTATGAAGATGACAATATTCTTTTGGTGGATAAGCGGCCGGGTCTTGCGGTGCATCCTCATGACGGAGCGGAGTACGGACGGACACTGATCGACCATATTCAGGCATATTTGTATCAGAAGGGGCAGTGGCGTCCCAGAGAGGAAAATGCCTTTACCCCCGCACTGTGCAACCGTATTGACCGCAATACCGGCGGTATTGTCATCGCTGCCAAGACAGCAGAGGCTCTGCGGGTGATGAACCAAAAGATCAAAGATCGGGAAATGGATAAGCGGTATTTGGCGATTGTTGAGGGAGTCCCGAAACTGAAGCAGGGCAGCCTGAAAGGGTATCTTTTTAAGGATGCTAAGAAAAACAGGGTGTTTGTCTCCGATTCTCCTCAGCCTGGCTCAAAATCCTGCCAGACGGATTATCAGGTGCTTTCTTTCAACAATGGTTTGTCACTGGTGGAATGTAAGCTCATCACAGGCAGAACCCATCAGATTCGGGCGCAGTTTGCCCATGCCGGCCATCCTTTGCTGGGTGACGGGAAATACGGTAAGCTGGATAAGCGGTTTGACCGGAATTACCAGGCGCTGTACTCTTATAAGCTGACATTCACTTTTACCACTGATGCCGGAGCCTTGGCCTATCTGGACGGAAAGAGCTTCAGTGTGAAAGAAGTGGACTTTGTGCGGGAGTATTTTCCGGAATATAAATAAGATGACGGAGCGTATGTAACGCTCCGTCGTTTTTTATAGCACTTCTGTGATGGTGCCGCCCCCTACCACTATGTCGCCGTCATAAAGAACCACGGCCTGGCCTGGGGTAATGGCGCGTTGGGGTTCGTCAAATTCCACCCGGGCGCAGCCGTTTTCTTCGGGATATACCCATGCAGGCTGCTCCGCCATACGGGAGCGCGCCTTTGCCATAATTCTTATGGGAGCGGAAAGCTCAGGGATACTGACCCAGTTCCAATCGCTTGCTCGAAGAGTACGATGATACAAGGCTTCATTGGGACCAAGGGTCACGGTGTTTGCATTCATATCTTTGTCACACACATAAACCGGAGTGCCCATAGCCACACCTAGGCCTTTGCGCTGGCCCAGAGTGTAGCCCACTGCGCCCCGGTGCGTTCCTACCACATTGCCTTGCAGATCCAGAAAATCTCCCGGGGTATAGGATTTTCCCGTGTAGCGCTCTATGAAGGACAGGTAATCTCCGTCGGGAATAAAGCAGATGTCCTGGGAATCTTGCTTTTTTGCGTTAATAAACTGCTGCGCTTCAGCAATTTGCCGCACCTGCTCTTTTTCAAGACTTCCAAGAGGAAAGAGAATGTGGCTTAATTGATGCTGATTCAGATTGTACAGGAAATATGTCTGATCCTTTGCTTGATCGGCAGCCTTTTTCAGCAGATACCGACCGGAATGCGGATCAAATGTGATTTGAGCATAGTGCCCGGTGACCACATGGCTGCAGTCCAGCTCCAGAGCTTCTTGCAACAAGGCGTCGAATTTCAAATGTCGGTTGCAATCAATACATGGATTAGGGGTCAGACCACACTCATAGCAGCGGATAAATTTTTGAATTACTTTTTCTTCAAAAACATCACTAAGAGGGAAGACGTGGTGCTTGATTCCCAGACGGTCAGCCACTGCCTTGGAATCTGCTATGCTTTGATCAGCTTTTGAGGGGTCATTTTGAGGGACATATAATGTCATAGTACCACCAATGCAGGTGTGGCCTTCCTGTAAGGTCAAATATGCTGCTACGCTGCTGTCTACACCGCCGCTCATTGCGATCAAAGCCTTTGCCATGGGTGTCCCTCCTTTGGTTTTTTCATAGTGTATCATATTAGAACCGGGAAAGCAATGTATTTCGCTGTACGGCAGATTTTGGCAAAAACCGTTGCCTTTTGGAAAAGTTTAATAAATGTTAGATATATTAAATAAATGGTGGAAAAATCGAAACATTTTTACAATATTTCCGACGGAAAAGAAGTAACAGATTGTAATATTATTTTCTTTGCTCCTCTTGCAATATGCTGTCGATTCTGCTATAATAAACGCGAAATTGTTTTGGAAGGAGTACCCCCAGATGAACAAGCGGTTGATTTGTGCTTTGCTGGCGCTGGTTTTGCTGTTTGGCTTGATTCCCAGCGTTTCTTTTGTGGCAAAAGCGCAATCAAATTTAAAAACCTCTGATGCGCTGATCGACTTGCTCATCGCATTTGAGGGTTTTACCGGCAAGTGTATTGTTGACGGCTCGCAAAGATCCGTAGGATATGGTACTCGGTGTGATGTGTGTAATTCGTCCGCAGCCGATTATCTGGATCCTAACCGGGAATGCACAGCCTATAATGACAGAACACCCATTTCCCGTGAGCATGCTATGGAGCTGAAGAAGGGTTATTTGACCTATTTCGAAGAAAAGGTCAATAATTTTCTGAACAAACACGGTGTGACACTGAATCAGCAACAGTTTGACGCGCTGATCTCCTTTACATACAACTGCGGTTACGGTTGGACGCTGGAAACCACCGGGAATATGTATAACGCCATTGCCAGCGGTGATACCGGTGCTCGCGTGGCCTATGCTATGGGCCTATATAAGACTGCAGGCGGCAATAAGGTCTCTATCGGTCACGTAAGGCGACGGATGCTGGAGCTGCAGGTTTTCTTCTATGGCGTTTATGATGTGAACAGAAACTGGCCGGATAAGGTTCGCTATGTTTACCTTGATGGTAATGGCGGCACTGTGCCATACGGTATCCAGGCTTTTGACATCAATCATCCCACGGGCATTCTTGAGCAGGTAACGGCACCCAGCGGTTATCAGTTTGCCGGTTGGTTTACCAAGCCCGAGGGTGGCACGGAGATCAAGCAGCTCAATGAATCTATTACCAATGGCCAAGTGCTGTATGCCCAGTGGAGAAATTCCGCCGGTGAAATCGTGACAGTGCCCGGGAGTCAGTCGGGCTATCAGGATGCAGATGTGAATGTGGTAGTCAGCGGCAATAATGTACAGCTGTACGAAGGCCCGGCAACTTATTTTGCCACTGTGCGTAAGGCGGCAAACGGAGAACAGCTGCATATTATAAAGACCACTACGGATAATGCCTGGGGTCTTTGCAGCGATGGCTGGGTGCAGCTTTCCAGCACCAACTTTAATTCCGCTGTCGGCGGAGGAAGTGGACAGACCGGAACCTGGTATCAGGTCACCACACCCGGCGGTGTCAATGTCCGTACCGGTCCCGGTACCAGTTATGGCAGGGTTGATGCGGAATTTAAGAACTACGGCACAGTGGTGCAAATCGTTGCGACGCAAACAGAAGGCAACAACCTTTGGGGTCAGCTGCCTACCGGAAACTGGATGGCAATGCGGTATGGTGGTTCTGATTATGTGCAGCTAGTTACCAGTTCGGGTGGATCTTCCACCGGAAAAACTGTTTCCTCTGTATCCATTGCCACAGCTCCTTCCCGCAATGAATATATGGTCAATGATAAATGGGCGATTCCTGATCTGCAGGGAGGAATGGTGCGTATCAATTACAGCGACGGTTCTTCTCAAACTGTTGCGATCACCCGTAATATGATCAGTGGTTACAGCAATGCCACAGAGGGCAATAAGACCGTAACCGTTACTGTAGGCGGCAAGAGTACCAGCTTCTCTGTGTATGTCAGACCGTCGGATTATGTGGAGCCGGATAAGTACGCGGTGACCTTTAAGAATTATGACGGATCGGTCATTAGCCGCGAGCAATACACCCTGGGTTCTGCTGTGGTCGTACCGGCTACTCCCGTCAAGCCTGCAGATGAAAATGGCTCTTATATTTTTAAGAGCTGGGATAAGCCAGTGACTGTTTGTAATGGCGAAGCAGAGTATGTGGCGCTGTTTGAACTTTTGGGTGATGTGGATAAAAGTGGCAAGGTGAACGATGAGGATGTTATTTATCTTCTGTGGCATACGCTTTTTCCTGAAACATATCCTGTAGACTGCAATGCGGACTATGATCGTAATGGCAGTGTAAATGATGAGGATGTTATTTATCTTTTGTGGCATACATTGTTCCCTGATAAATATCCTCTTGTCTGAAAAATAAGGTGATACAATGAGAAAAATTATAGTATTTCTATTAAGTATAGTTCTAATAACGATGTTGATAACACCTGTGGTTGCCGCTGGAACTACACAAATCACGATAACCCCTAATAAAACAACTGCTTATCGTGGAGAAGAAATCAGGTTTACTGTTAGTATTTCAGGCAGTAATGCGTGTACTTCTGTTGGCGTGGCATTTAGTTTTGATACGAATGTTTTTGAATTAGTCGAAGCTGAGGCGAATGCATCCAATGCGACAGTAAATAATGTTAACTTGGGTCAAAAGTTATTTGCTATTCGTTATAAGGAGTCAACTAAGCCAAGTGGACAAATTGGTTATTTTGTATTGAAAGTTAAATCTGTCGCTGCGTTTGCAGCGACAACCATATCTGGAACAGTTTCGGTGAAAAATGTTGATGCAAATGTTAATTCATCTGTGAAAGCAGCTAAAGTTACGATTGCCTGCAACCACAAATATAGCAACTGGGCAAAGTGGAGCGCGACTACCCATCGTCGTGCCTGCAGCATCTGTGGAAATGCAGAAGTGGTAGCACACGCTTATGCCAATGCCTGTGATACTACCTGTGATGTTTGTGCTGCGGTGCGGAGTGTTAGCGATCATGTTTACAGTGAGGAGTACACTGCAGATGAGACCGGCCACTGGTTTGCCTGCATAAACTGCGGTGAGAAAAAAGATTTTGTGGAGCATACTCCCGGCGAAGAAGCAGGGGAGTACACCGACCAGATCTGTACTGTTTGTAATTTCGTAATTACTCCGGCGCTGGGACATATTCATAAGTATAATGAAGATGAGTTTCATACTGACGGAGAATTTCACTGGCAGACTTGTACCGGTTGCGGTGAGGATTCTGAAAAGATCGCACACACCTATGATGGCGAGTGCCACGAGGCTTGTAATGCCGGCTGTGGTTATGAAAGAAGAACTTTGCATAATGAGCCGGAAAAGTGGGAAACCAATGAGCGTGACCACTGGAAGGTCTGTGAGGACTGTCAGGGTGAAGTGAATGTAGGCGAGCATATTTGGAATCAAAGCGTTGTAACAGTGCAGCCTACGCTGCAAGCAGCTGGCGAGATTGTGTATAAATGCGCTATTTGTCAAGGTGAAAAGGCTGCGGTATTGCCGCAACTGACTTTGTTCCAGGTGATTCCCTGGTGGGGCTGGATTGCAGCTGGTTTTGTCTCCGGCGCAGCTGTTGTTACGATCATTACAGTGATCGTGATCTCGGTAAAGTCTAAGAGTAACCATAAAGGTAGATTCTCCAATTGATAGACATCGGGCGTGTTGCTGAGCAACACGCCCGAATTGCATAAAAACCCCGGAAACCGATGCGGTTTCCGGG
>JAZSFE010000016.1:0-44910 GCA_045532105.1 Faecousia sp. | reverse complement strand
ATGCAGCAAGTGGGCGATCTCTATGTGCGGTTTCCTGATAACTGGACGGTTGCTCAAGAGATCATGTTCGCAGATTCTACGACTTTTCTTGCATACAATGCCAATATGCGCAATCTTGTCATGGACAAGCTTATGGGCGCGCAGATGGTGGTATTTAACCGCATGGAAAAAGGAAGCGACATTATGCCGTTTCATAAGATCGCCAGAGCGGCCAGTCGCAGGATCGACATTCTGTATGATTATACCGACGGCTCCACGGAGTTTGACGATGTGGAAGACCCGCTGCCCTTTGATGTCAATGCCCCGGTGATTCAGGTAGGGGATGAGGATTATGCCCTTTGGTACCGGGATGTTACAGAAGAGCCTGAGAAATATGAGGGTAAAACTGTGCAGTTTAAGGCACAGGTGGCAAACCTTCGCAATGCAAAGGATGCCATGTTTGCACCGGGCAGATTTGTGATGACTTGCTGCGTTGAGGACATTCAATTTTGCGGTGTTCCCTGTAAATACGAGAACGCTTCTACTTTGGAGCCTCGTTCCTGGGTCATGGTAACAGCCAAGATTTCTGCGGAAAAACACCCGCTGTATAAGGGCGAGCTGGGCCCTGTGCTGACTGCGATTCGGGTAGAGCCTGCGCAGAAGGCAGACAATGAAGTTACGGCATTTTAATTTTTGATTCTAAAAGAGGAGGTGCGGCTATGTATCAACCTTTGGCAGATCTGCTTCGTCCCACAAGCCTGGACGAGGTATTCGGTCAGGAGCATATTCTTGGTCAGGGCGCGGTACTGCGCCGCCTGATCGATTCCGGTAATATTCCCAACATGATTTTCTACGGCCCCAGCGGCACAGGAAAGACAACGGTTGCAAACATTATTGCGGAAAAGACAAACAGAACACTCTTTAAGTTGAATGCGACCACGGCGTCTACGGCAGATATTAAAGAGATCGTTGCCCAGTTGGACACGTTCCTTGCGCCCAATGGTGTACTGCTTTATCTGGATGAGATCCAGTCGTTTAATAAAAAGCAACAGCAATCTTTGCTGGAGTACATTGAAAACGGCAAGATCACTTTGATCGCATCCACCACGGAAAATCCGTATTTTTATGTTTTCAACGCCATTTTGAGCCGTTCAACGGTGTTTGAGTTTAAGCAGATCTCTGCAGATGCAACTCTTAAGGCTATCCGCCGCGCTGTGGCATTTTTAGAGAACAGAACGGCTCTTTCTGCTCAGCCGGAAGATGGGGCTTTGGAGTACATAGCAGGAGCTTGCGGTGGCGACCTGCGCAAGGCAATGAACGCGGTGGAGGTGCTGTTCTCCGCAGGTGTGCCTGAGGGTCAGACGTTGCCTCTTAGCTTAGAGGATGCCAAGGCCGTTACCCAGAAAAGTGCGCTTCGCGCAGATCGGGAAGGGGATAATTACTATGATCTTCTTTCTGCACTGCAAAAGTCTATCCGCGGGTCTGATCCTGATGCGGCTGTGCATTATCTTGCACGGCTTTTGGAAGCAGGGCAGATGCAGGCGGCTTGCCGTCGGCTGATGGTCATTGCTGCGGAGGATGTGGGTCTTGCGTATCCCATGATTATTCCTATCGTCAATGCCAGTGTGGATATGGCACTGAAGCTGGGCATGCCGGAAGCACGGATCCCACTTGGGGATGCTGCGGTATTGATGGCTACAAGTCCCAAGTCCAATTCCGGTCATGTGGCGCTGGATGCGGCTCTGGAGGATGTGCGCAAGGGCCGCGGCGGTGATTTTCCCCGGCATTTGCAGAATGTGCATGCAGATACTTATACTATGGAGCGGGAGCAGGGGTATCAGTATCCCCATAATTTCCCGGGGCACTGGGTAGATCAGCAATATTTGCCGGATGAATTGGTAGGAACACAGTATTATCAATACGGTGAGAACAAGGTCGAACAGGCCGCAAAAAGCTACTGGGAAACAGTTAAAAATAAGTAAATAGGCTTCTTATTAGGGAGAATAATATGGATATTCGGCTTCAGGATATACTTGTCATGAAAAAGGAGCACCCTTGTGGAGAAAAGCGGTGGCTGGTTCTTCGTACCGGCGCAGATTTTCGGCTAAGATGCCTTGGTTGCGGGCATGAGATCATGACGCCCAGGCATAAGGCGGAGAAAAATATTCGCAGTGTGGTCAGACAAGAGAATTTCTCGACAGAAACCAGCGGCAGTTGATAGAATCAACTGCCGCATTTTTTGTACTCAGATCAGTTTGAATGGAAAGAGCAAACAGTGTGCATGATTTTGGTTCTCTGCACCGTCAAAAAAGCGACCGACTTTTGAACAAGCCCAGCTTATACTAAGCGCATAAGGGGGTGGGGACGTGCCGGTATATGTGGATCTGGTTATTATTCTCAACAGTGCTGTGGATCTTCTTTTGCTGCTGGGGACCAATCGGTTATGCGGCTATCGAAGTAATTTTGTCAGATGCTTGCTTGCCGCCAGCTTGGGTGGAGGATATGCGGCGCTGTGCCTTATTTCCGGTTTTGCGTTTCTTTCCGCTACTATTTGGCGAATACTGTTCCTTGCGATCATGTCCCTGTGTGCGTTTGGGATCTCCCGCAGCACATTTCGCAGATCGTTGGTATTCTTGTTTTTGAGTATGTCCTTGGGCGGCATTGCCGTGGGCCTTGGCCGAGGTGGTTTTGTATCGTTGATTCTCTCCGCCGGCGTATTGGCATTGCTTTGCTATCTCGGGTTTCGTGAAGGCGTGGGTGCGCAATCTTTTGTGTCGGTATGCTTGACCTATCATGGGAAAAACAGTTGTTTTACCGCCTTAAAGGATACGGGGAACACCTTAAAAGATCCTGTGTCCGGTTGTCAGGTGATCGTGGCGGATCCCGGTCTTGCCTGGGAGATCCTTGGCCTGTCATTGGCGCAGCTAAGTGATCCTATTTCTACAATGAAACTTGGTATGATCCAAGGCCTGCGCCTGATTCCGTATCGTGCAGTGGGACAGCCTGGTGGATTGCTTTTGGGCATTAGCCCCCAAGAATTAAGGGTAAACGGAAAAAAGGAAAATTTCGTGGTGGCATTTGCTCCCACTGAATTTGCAAAAGGAAAACATTACCGGGCATTAACAGGAGGATTCGTATGATGGATGTATTGGTAAGAATTTTGGCGCATCTTGGTCTGATCGGGAACAAGGAGATCTTTTATATTGGAGGCAGCGATGTTCTGCCTGCACCGCTGAAAGGATATGCTGAGCAGGAGGCGCTGGATGCGCTGGAAACAGGGGATGAGGCAGCGAAACAACTGCTCATTGAGCATAATTTGCGATTGGTTGTATATATTGCAAGACGGTTTGAGAATACTGGGGTAAATTTGGAGGATCTGATCTCCATCGGTACCATTGGACTTATCAAGGCTATCGGCACATACAGGCGGGATAAAAATATTAAGCTTGCCACTTATGCATCCCGGTGTATTGAAAACGAGATTTTGATGCACATCCGGAAAATTTCCGGGCAAAAGGCTGAGGTCTCCCTGGATGAGCCCATCAATATGGATTATGACGGGAATGAGCTGCTGCTGTCGGATATTCTTGGGACGGATGAGGATATAATCTTCAAACCTCTGGAGGATGATGTGGATCTTTGTGTGCTTCGACAGGCATTGTCAGAATTGCCTATTCGGGAGCAGGAAATCATCTGGATGCGTTACGGCTTGAACGGAAGAAAAGAGCTGACGCAAAAGGAAGTTGCAGAAAAAATGGGCATATCTCAGTCGTACATCTCCCGCTTGGAGAAAAGGATCATGCAGCGTCTGCGTAAGGAGTTCATAAGGCAAACAAGTTGCGCATAAATTATGCCTTGCAAAAGGAAAATAAGTATGGTAGAATCGATACAAAGATGTATCGATACAATTTCGTATCGATTGAAAGGGGATTTTGCCATGGATCGCAAGGAAATTTCCAAGTCTGTATTAAAGCGTTTGCCCGGATATTTGACATATTTGAAATCTCTTCCTGAGGGCGCTGCACCCAATATTTCAGCCACGTCGCTTGCCAATGCGCTGAACATGGGTGAAGTGCAGGTGCGTAAGGATCTGGCACTGGTCTCCGATGGGGGCAGACCTAAAGTAGGCTATGCCCGCATGAAACTTATTGACGATATTGAGCAGTTCCTTGGTTACGACAATACCAACGATGCGGTGCTGATCGGTGCAGGCAAGCTGGGACAGGCGCTTTGCGGTTATAGCGGCTTTGGTGCCTACGGTCTAAATATTGTTGCCGCTTTTGATGCCGCACCTGTGGCAGAAAAGACCGATGAGGGCAAACCCATTTATCATATTGACCGGCTGGAGTCCTTTTGCAGAAGCCACAAGGTGCTTATGGGTATTATTACCGTACCTGCTTGTTATGCACAGCAGGTGTGTGACAAGTTGATCGCCTGTGGTATTAAGGCAATTTGGAATTTTGCGCCTACGCATTTGGATGTCCCGCAGAATATTCTTGTTCAGAACGAGAATATGGCCACATCTTTGGCGGTGCTGAGCATGCACCTGCAGGCACAGATGAAAGAGATGAAATAATAAGAAAACACCGAACAGATTGCCTGTTCGGTGTTTTAATTTCAAGTTCCGGGTTTGAAGCTGTCCTTCAGGCTGACGCTCCGGTTAAAGACCAGATGGTCGGGAGCACTGTCCTTGGAATCGGGACAGAAATAGCCAAGACGCATGAACTGATAGGAGGCAGGCGCCTTTGCATTTTCCAGATATTTTTCCACTTTGCAGCCGGTGAGGACTTCAAGGGAATTGGGGTTCAGACAGGAAAGGAAATCCTTGCCGGATGCGTCGGGGTCGGGATCGTCAAACAGGTTACTGTACTGACGGACTTCGGCTTCACAGCAGTTATTGGCATCCACCCAGTGAATGGTTGCGCCTTTGATCTTGCGGCCGTCAGCAGGGTTACCGCCTTTGGAATCCGGGTCATAGGTAGCCAAAACTTCAATGACCTTGCCGTTTTCGTCAGTAACACAGCCGGTGCAAGTGATCAGGTATGCGCCCTTTAACCGGCATTCGGGCCCGTTGGGGAACAGACGCTTGTACTTGGGAATCGGATCTGCCAGGAAGTCGTCATTTTCGATCCACAGGTTTCTGGAGAAAGTGACAGTATGGGTGCCGGCGTTTTCGTCTACGGGGTTGTTCTCGATCTCGAAGGTCTCGCTTTGACCCTCGGGATAGTTGGTGATGGTCAGTTTCACAGGGTCAATAACAGCCATGACGCGCTGTGCGGTCTCATTGAGATCCTCTCGCAGGCAATGCTCCAGAAAAGCGTATTCAATGGTGTTGGGGGATTTCGCAACGCCAACACGGTCGCAGAAATTGCGAATGGATGCGGGGGTGTAGCCACGGCGGCGCAGACCGCAAAGGGTAGGCATACGAGGATCGTCCCAACCGGATACGCGACCTTCTTCCACAAGCTGACGCAGTTTACGCTTGGAAAGCCCAGTGTGGACAATACCAAGGCGGGCAAATTCGATCTGCCGGGGATGATGAGGAACGGAAACATTTTCCACAACCCAGTTGTAAAGCGGACGATGATTTTCAAATTCCAAAGAGCAAAGGGAGTGGGTGATTCCTTCCAAGGCATCCTGAATGGGGTGAGCAAAGTCGTACATGGGGTAGATGCACCATTTGTCACCCTGGCGGTGATGGTGCATATGGCGGATGCGATAAATTACAGGGTCGCGCATATTAAAGTTGCCGGAGGCAAGATCGATCTTGGCACGGAGCGTCATGGCGTTGTCAGGGAACTCACCTGCACGCATCCGGGCAAACAGATCAAGGCTTTCCTCTATGGGCCTGTCCCGGTAGGGGGAAACTGCGGGAGTGTTCAGATCGCCGCGGTTTTCCTTAAATTCGTCGGGAGTCAGCTCGCAAACATAGGCAAGACCTTTTTTGATAAGCTCAACAGCGTATTCATAGTCTTTTTCAAAATAGTCAGAGCCATAATAGAACCGGTCGCCCCAGTCAAAACCCAGCCAGTGGATGTCTTCCTTAATGGCCTCCACAAACTCCACATCTTCTTTGGTGGGGTTGGTGTCGTCCATACGCAGATTGCAAAGACCGCCAAACTTCTCGGCAGTGCCGAAATCAATGATCAGAGCCTTGCAGTGGCCAATGTGCAGGTAGCCGTTAGGCTCCGGCGGGAATCGGGTATGGACAGTCTGACCGGCATACTGACCGCCGGGGGCGATGTCTTCTTCAATAAAGGCATGGATAAAATTTTTGCTTTCGGTGATTTCGGCCATAATCAATAACCTCTCAGTGGTAAATTTCCATTTTTCACATTATAACCCATAGGAATCTATTTTGCAACAGAAATTCAGCATCATTCACGGATTTGCATTTTCGGTAAAATGCTGAAAATGTAAAAAATATGACGAGGATGCGAAAAACTGAAAATTGTGGGTTGTCAATTTGCCATTCTTATATTAAAATAGGAAAGGATATAGAAGAAGGGGTGGTATAATATGCCTAACATAACATATAAGCGTATTCTGCTCAAGATCAGCGGCGAAGCCTTGGCCGGAGATGCCCACAGAGGTTTGGACTTTACGGTCATCAATTCTGTGTGTGAGGTTATTAAGAAGTGCAGAGATCTTGGCGTGCAGATCGGCCTTGTGATCGGCGGCGGAAATTTCTGGCGCGGTGTCAAAGACGGCGCTGATAAAATGCAGCGCTCCCACGGTGATGCTATGGGTATGCTGGCTACAGTTATGAACTCTATCGCTGTAGCGGATGCTTTGGAAAAGCATGGCGTGGACGCAAGAGTACTTACTGCAGTGGAGATGAATAAGTTTGCCGAGTATTTTACCCGGGACACTGCCGACCGTTATTTGAATGAGGGTAAGGTGGTCATCTTTGCCGCTGGCACCGGCAACCCCTATTTCTCTACGGACACCGGTGCAGTGCTGCGCGGTGTGGAGATTGAGGCAGATGCGATTCTGATGGCCAAGAATGTGGACGGCATTTATTCTGCAGATCCTAATGTGGATCCCACAGCTGTGAAGTTTGATGAATTGACTTATGATGAGGTTTTGGCCCGCCACTTGAAAGCTACAGATACCACCGCTATGACCTTGGCTATGGACAACCATATGACTTTAGTATGCTTTGCCCTGAAAGACCCCAATAATATTCTTCGCGTCGTTTGCGGAGAAAAAATCGGAACAATCGTTAAGGAGGACTAATCATGAGCGTTGATTTTGCTGAATTTGGAAGAAAGATGGACAAGACCCTGGACCACCTGCATGAGGAATTTGGTGCTGTTCGCGCCGGTCGTGCAAACGCCAAGGTTCTTGACCGTATCAATGTGGAATACTATGGAAGTGAAACTCCCTTAAACGGTGTTGCTACCATTTCCTCTCCCGATGCCCGTACGCTGGTGATCCAGCCTTGGGACACCAACTTGCTGAAGGATATTCAGAAGGCTATTTTGGCCTCTGATCTGGGCATTAACCCTCAGAATGACGGCCGTGTGATCCGTCTTGTGTTCCCCCAGCTGACGGAGGAGCGCCGTAAGGATTTGACCAAGCAGGTGAGAAAGTACGCAGAGGACGCAAAGGTTGCTATGCGGAATCTTCGCCGTGACGGTATGGACTATGTGAAGAAATTGAAGAAGAATTCCGAAATTACGGAAGATGAGCAGAAGAAGGCTGAGAAGGACCTGCAGGATATGCTGGATAAGTATATCAAGAAGGTAGACGAAGCCTGCGCTGCCAAGGAAAAGGAATTGATGGCGCTATAACGCCAATGTTGAATTTGGGGGCATTTTGCCCCCATTCACTGTAAAGTGAGGTTACTATGTCTGGTTCTGAACAACAGATTTTGCCGCCTAAGCATATTGCCATTATCATGGATGGCAATGGCCGTTGGGCGAAAAAAAGAGGATTGCCCCGTACAGCAGGTCACTCTGCAGGTGCAGAGACTTTCCGCCGTATTGCCAAGTATTGCCGCACTTTGGGCGTGAAGTATTTGACTGTGTATGCCTTTTCTACTGAGAACTGGAAACGTTCCCAGGAGGAGGTTTCGGGGATAATGCGCCTGTTGGGCAATTACTTGCGGGAAGCGTTGCGCGAGATGGATGCAAATGAAGTTCGTCTGCGTTTCTTTGGAGACCTGTCCCGGTTGACACCGGAGCTTCGTGAGCTTTGCCTGCGGACGCAAGAGGAATCCAGCCGCTTTCATGATGTGCAGGTAAATTTCTGCTTTAATTACGGTGGCAGGGATGAGATCCTTCGCGGTATCCGTGCATTTGCGCAGGATGTAAAAGATGGAAAATGTGACCCTCAGGATTTGACGGAGGACAGCTTTTCTGCATATCTCGATTCTGCCGGTGTGCCAGATCCGGAGTTGGTGATTCGGCCGTCCGGCGAGCATAGGACCAGCAATTTCCTGCCCTGGCAGACTGTGTATTCCGAATTTGTGTTTATGGATGTGCTTTGGCCGGACTTCGGACCGAAGGATCTGGATGCAGCTATTGCAGAATATCACCGGCGGAATCGTCGGTTTGGAGGAGCGTAAATTAAAATGCAAAAAAGAATCCTAAGCGCAGCCATTTTGGTTCCGCTTTTACTGGTTATACTTTTTGGTGTACCCAAGTTGGTAACCGCTATTTTGTTCAGCGTTGTTTGCGCCCTTGCTGCCTATGAATTGCTGTACAGCACAGGTTCTGTGCGCCATCCGAGACTTTTGGTATACTCCATGATCGCCGCATTTATGGTACCTTTGTGGTCTTATTTTGGGAAGGATCAGGCGTGGTCGCTTGCCGGTATTTTGCTGTTTGTGGCGCTTCTTTTTATGGAAATCATGCTTTCTGATCTGAAGCTTCGCTTTGAGAAAGTTTCCATATGCTTTGTTGCCGGTGTGTTGATTCCATTTATGCTTTCCAGCATTGTTCGGATCATTGCCCGGGATGATGGAAGATTCTTGATCCTGATTCCTTTCGTGGTAGCGTTTCTTTCTGATACCGGTGCATATTTTATTGGATGCCGTTTTGGCAGGCACAAGCTTGCACCTGCCATCAGCCCGAAAAAGAGCATTGAGGGTGTCTTTGGCGGTGTTGCGACCGCTATGGTGGGTATGTTGCTGTACTGCCTGGTGCTGCAGATCGGATTCCGATGCAGTGTCAATTATCTGTATGCGTTGATTTATGGTATTCTTGGCTCGTTCATGGGCGTTTTTGGAGACCTGTGTTTCTCTGTCATCAAGCGGCAGACAGGGATTAAGGATTTTGGCAATCTCATTCCCGGTCACGGCGGCGTACTGGACAGATTTGATTCCATGCTGCTGGTTGGACCTTTGTGTGAGCTCTTGATCGCAATTCTTCCTGCGGTGGTGATTTGATGGTTCAGTGTGTCAGTGTATTGGGTTCTACCGGTTCTATCGGCAGGCAGAGCCTGGATGTGATCGCTCGGTTACCCATTCGTGTCGCTGCGCTGACAGCCGGCACAAGTGTGGAGTTGATGGCGGAGCAGTGCCGCCAGTTCCGACCGGAGCTTGCAGTCATGGCGACGCAGGAAGCGGCGCAACAGCTGGGCGAAGCTGTAAAAGAACTGAATATCCGCATCCTTTGGGGTGAGGAAGGACTTATTGAAGCGGCCACCTTGGATTGCGTGGATTGCGTGATCACCGCTGTCGTTGGTATGCTGGGATTAAAACCCACACTTGCTGCCATTCGGGCAAAAAAGCGTATTGGCCTCGCTAATAAGGAAACGCTGGTCTGCGCAGGTGAGCTTGTAATGGCCGAGGCGGATCGGTATAGTGCGGAGATCATACCTGTAGACTCCGAGCATTCAGCCATATTTCAGTGCCTTATGGGGGTTGGTGACAGCCGCCAGATCAAAAGATTGCTGTTGACCTGTTCCGGCGGACCGTTTTTCGGTATGACTCAGGACCAGCTGAAAAATGTTACGAAAGCAGATGCTCTTAGGCATCCTAACTGGAAAATGGGCGCAAAGATCACGGTTGACTGCGCTACGTTGATGAATAAGGGTCTTGAGGTCATCGAGGCTATGCGCCTTTATCGGCTGCCTTTGGAGCAGGTGGATGTGCTGATCCACCGGCAGAGCATTGTCCATAGCCTGGTGGAGCTTTGTGACGGCGGTGTGATGGCTCAGTTGGGTGCGCCGGATATGCGTTTGCCCATTCAGCTTGCGCTGACATACCCTGAGCGCTTGCCATGTCCTGTTGACCGTTTAGATCTTACAGCTTGCGGGGAACTTTCTTTTAGCAAACCGGATATGGAGGCGTTTCCTTGCCTTGCGTTGGCTAGAAAATGCGCCAAGCTCGGTGGCACTGCCTGCGCGGTGATGAACGGCGCTAATGAAGAGGCGGTCGCTATGTTCTTAAATGACGAGATCGGTTTTTATGATATTTACCATCTTGTTTCCGGTGCTGTGGATGAAGTTCCTTTTGAGCAGAACCCGGATCTGGAGCAGATCCTTGCGGCAGACTCTGCGGCAAGAGAGTATGTTCGCACCAAGAAAAGCAATATGAAATGAGGATACTATGACCATTCTTTTCGCAATTTTACTGTTCAGCCTTTTGATTTTTGTACACGAGCTTGGCCATTTTTTGGTCGCCAAGGCATCCGGTGTGCAGGTCAATGAGTTTGCCATTTTTATGGGCCCTGCCATTTGGAAAAAGCAAAAAGGGGAGACGCTATACTCTATTCGCTGTATTCCCGTTGGCGGCTACTGCGCCATGGAGGGTGAGGATCAGGATACGGATAACCCCCGTTCTTTTCAAAAGGCTGCCTGGTGGAAGCGTTTATTGATCCTCCTTGCGGGCTCGGGCATGAATTTTATTGCCGGTTTTCTCATTATGCTCATTGTGTTCGCCCCTGCCAAGCAGTTCATCACTCCCGTCATCTCTGAATTTGACCAGGGGAACACGTTGAACTATGAGGGCGGCTTGCAGGTGGGCGACAGATTTTTGGAAGTGGACGGCGAAAAAATCTATGTTCAGTCTGATGTGTCCATGATCCTTGCATTGAATCCCGGGGATGTGCATGATCTTGTAATAGAGCGAAACGGCCAAAAAGTAGTTCTGGATGATTTTCTTATGGAAAAGCATCCGTTTCAAAATTCGGACGGCACTACGACTGAGCGTTATGGCTTTTCCTTTTCCATTGAGGATGCAACCTTGGGTAGTAGGCTGAGCTATACCGTCAATTCCTGCGTCAATGTTGTTCGCTCTGTACGCTTGAGCTTGCAAATGCTGTTTTCCGGGCAGGCAGGATTTTCGGATGTTTCCGGACCGGTGGGCATCATTCAGCAGATGTCCGATGTGGCGGATGCTTCGGCAACTTGGGTGGATGCGTTGCTGAATATGTTGTATTTTGGCGGATTCATCGCCATCAATTTGGCAGTGATGAATTTACTGCCCATTCCTGCGTTGGACGGTGGCAGAGCTGTGGCTTTGCTCCTAACTTGCGCTATTGAGGGGATCACCCGTAAGAAGATCGACCCGAAATATGAGGGTTATATTCATGCCGCCGGTATGATTTTGCTCCTGGGTCTTATGGCAGTGATCATGTTTAAAGATATTTTTACTATTTTCACGAGGTGAGGAAAATGACAAGGCAGATTTTGGTTGGTGGCGTGCCCATTGGCGGCGGTGCTCCTGTGGTGATCCAATCCATGCTCAATACCAAAACCACGGATGTAGATGCCTCTTTGGCTCAGATCCGTGCGCTTAAGACTGCCGGATGTCAGATCGCAAGACTCTCTGTGCAGAACATGGAGGCTGCCCGGGGGTTTGCACAGATCTGCAAAGAGAGCGAATTGCCTTTGGTGGCAGATATTCACTTTGATTATAAGCTTGCCATTGCAGCTGCCGAAGGCGGCGCATCCAAGATACGCATCAACCCCGGTAATATCGGCGGCGAGGACCGTGTCAGAGCAGTGGTTGATATTTGTAAAGAGAAGAAGATCCCCATCCGCATTGGTGTAAATGGCGGTAGTTTGGATCAAAAGCTATTGGAAAAATACGGCCATCCTACAGCAGAAGCCCTGGTGGAAAGTGCTTTTGAACATTTGGAGCTTTTGGAGAAGAACGGTTTTTACAATACCTGCGTATCTATGAAATCCTCTACTGTCCCCACTATGGTGGCAGCGGCGCGGCTGTTTCGAAGCAAGAGTGATTATCCGCTGCATATTGGTGTCACAGAGACCGGCCCTGTAAAAATGGGCATGTTAAAGTCTGCGGTCGGTATCGGTTCGTTGTTGCTGGATGGTATTGGTGATACCATTCGAGTGAGTTTGACAGATGATCCTGTGCAGGAGGTTTATGCCGCAAGGGATATTTTGAAAGCGGCTGGGCTGCGTAAGGACGGTGTAAATATTATTTCCTGTCCCACCTGCGGCCGCACAAGGATCGATCTGATCGGTCTTGTGAATCAAGTGGACGAAGCGTTGAAAAACTGCGATAAGCCTATAACAGTCGCGGTAATGGGTTGTATTGTTAATGGCCCCGGCGAGGCAAAAGAAGCCGATATTGGCATTGCCGGCGGTGATGGCTGGGGTATGATTTTTGAAAAGGGTGAGAAGGTGGATAAGCTTCCTTATGATCAGCTGTTGCCTGCACTGTTAAAGAGGATCGAGTCACTTTAAGGAGAACCATGGAGAAAGAGATCGCGTTTCTGGATATGTTTTCGGACTATGTGCCGCCTGAGCCGCTATTGAGCGTGCTGTCTCAGGCGGCCATTGTTGCTGCGGATATGGATCCTGCAGCGCGTCGGGTCAGCGTAGCGGTGAAAATGAATCGCTATCTGACAAACCGTCACTTGACAATGGCGGAAGACGGCATTCGGAAACTTTATGAATTAAACAGTGTTACAATCCTGCCCAGGTATAGCGAAGAGCAGCTTCAGAATATAGATGGGCAAGATCTGATGGACTTATTTGTTTCCCAAAATTCCATGACCCGCAGCTCTCTTTCCGGAGCAAGATGGGAATGGGAGGGAACAAAGCTCAGCATTTTTCTTCCCTCTAACGGTAAGGCGGAGGTAGAGGAGTGCATTCCGCTTGTGCGAAGTGCGCTAAAAGATATGTTCGGCACAGATGTTCAAATCGGTGTGGAAGCAGGGCAGATGTTGGAGGGGCAGGCGCTTTTTGATGCCATGGAGCAGCTGCGCGCCCGGCAGATTCGGGAGAATCCGATGCCCCAGCCGGCCCTTGAGAAAAAGGAAAAAGCCAATGCGGATTCTGAGGAATTTTTCTTTGGCAAGGCATTCCGCGGCAATAGCGTACCCATGAAGGAACTGAACCTTGACATGGGCAGTGTTGTTGTGGAAGGCCGTGTTTTTGCTGTTGACCATAGGGAACTGAAAAAACGAAATGCCTGGGTCATCAGCTTTGACATGACAGACAATACAGGTTCTGTGCGCGTAAAACGCTTTTTGGAAAATCGGGAGGCGAAGGCTATCCTTGAGCGCGTGCAGGTAGGATCTGAGCTGCGTGTGCAGGGTAGGATCACAGTCGACAAATTTGACAATGAAATGGTGCTGCAGCCCTATTCCATGACGGCAGGGGCGCTGCAGAAGCGTCAGGATCTGCATGAAGGTATAAAGCGTGTGGAGCTGCATTTGCATACCACCATGAGCAATATGGATGCTCTGACCGATACGGCTGCAGCGGTGAAACAGGCTGCTGCATGGGGGCATAGAGCCATTGCCATTACCGATCACGGTGTGGCACAGTCTTTCCCGGATGCCATGAAAGCGGCATCCAAAGCAAAAGTTAAAGGCACGGATGAAAACATAAAGGTTATTTACGGCTGTGAGGGTTACTATGTCAACGATGTGGATGACCGGATCGTGGTACATGGGCAACAGAATATGTCCTTTGACGAGGAATATGTTGCTTTTGACCTGGAAACCACAGGCTTGTCCTCTCAGTATGACCGAATTATCGAGATCGGTGCTGTTGTCATGAAAAACGGTGTGGAGACAGACCGTTTCCAGACCTTTGTGGATCCCCAGCGGCCATTGGATAAGAAGATCACAGAACTCACCGGTATTTCCCAGGAAATGCTTGTTGGGGCACCGAAGATCGAAGAAGTGTTGCCGAAATTCCTGGAGTTTGTGGGAAATCGGGTGCTGGTTGCTCACAATTCTGATTTTGATACCGGATTTATTCGCGCGGCATGTGCCGGGTTGGGTCTTAGTTATAATCTGACCGCGGTGGATACATTGGTGCTGTCTCAAAATATGCTGCCACATTTGAATCGGCATAAACTGGATATTGTGGCCAATGCTCTGAGTTTGCCGGATTTTAATCACCACAGGGCTGCGGATGACGCCTTTATTTGCGGATTGATCATGGCAAGATTGATGGATCAAATGCGTGAGCAGTTGGGCATCCACGAGCTGCAGCAAGTAAATGCAGCAATGGTGGGTTTGCGAGGCAAGGGCAAGGTGGGAGAGCGGCAGGCTAAGCATATTATCCTGCTTGCCAAGAACCAGGTCGGCCTTAGAAATCTGTATCATTTGATCTCTGATTCCAATTTGAAATATTTCAAGCGTGTACCCAGAATCCCGAAGTCTGCGCTCATGGAACTGCGGGAGGGCTTGATTATCGGTTCAGCCTGCGAAGCCGGCGAACTGTTTCAAGCTATACTGGATAGAAAAAGCGATGATGAGATCAAGCGTATTGCTGAATTTTATGATTATTTGGAGATTCAGCCTATTGCAAATAACCGCTTTATGCTGGCACGGGGTATGGCAAAGGATGATGAGGAGCTCCGGGAATATAATAGAACAGTTGTGCGGATTGCGGAAGAAATGGGCAAACCTGTTATTGCCACAGGTGATGTGCATTTTCTGAATCCTGAGGACGAGATTTTCCGCCATATTCTTTTGGCAACAAAGGGGTTTGACGATTGTGATCGGGACAATCCTTTGTACTTCCGGACTACAGACGATATGCTCCAGGAGTTTTCTTACTTAGGCGAAGAAAAGGCCTATGAGGTGGTGGTTACCAACACGAACCTCATTGCCGATATGTGCGAGACTCTGCGCCCTGTGCCGTACAATTTGTTTGCGCCCAAGATCGAAAATTCGGTAGAGGATCTAAAAGCGCTGGTCTATGGAAAATTCCAAAGGCTGTATGGTGACAATCCTCCTGAAAGTTTTGTAAAGCGTGTTGAGACGGAGCTAAATGACATTATTTCCTGCCATTATGATGTGATCTATATGTCTGCGCAGAAGTTGGTGCAGAATTCCTTGGATCACGGATATTTGGTCGGTTCCCGTGGCTCGGTGGGTTCGTCCATTGTGGCGTTTATGTCCGGCATTACGGAGGTTAATTCCTTCCCGCCTCACTACAGATGTCCAAACCCTCAGTGTAAGCATACGGTGCTGGATGTGCCCAAGGAGTATAACTGCGGTGCAGACCTTCCGGATACTGTTTGCCCCAACTGCGGCACGAAGATGGAAAAGGATGGTTTTAATATTCCTTTTGAAACATTCCTTGGTTTCGGCGGCGATAAAGTGCCCGATATTGACCTGAACTTCTCAGGTGAATATCAGGCTAAGGCTCATGCTTACTGTGTGGAAATGTTTGGTAAATCCCATGTTTTCCGGGCAGGTACCATTGGAACAGTGGCGGAAAAGACGGCTTTCGGCTATGTGAAGAAATATCTTTCTGAGCGCGGCCTTAGTGCGCCAAGGGCAGAGGAGAATCGCTTGGCTTCCGGCTGTGTTGGTGTTCGAAGAACTACGGGACAGCACCCAGGCGGCCTGGTGGTCATACCCCAGGAAAATGAGATCTGGGATTTCTGCCCGGTGCAGCATCCTGCTGATGACCCCAATTCCGATCAGATCACTACGCATTTTGAATATCACTCTATGGAGGACAATCTCCTGAAACTGGATATGTTGGGTCATGATGACCCGACTATGATCCGTATGATGGAGGATATGACCGGAGTGGATGCAAAGACCATTCCTTTGGACGATAAAGATACCATGTCAATCTTTACATCTTCCAAGGTGTTGGGTTACGAGAATGATGAAGTATTGGGACCTACTGGTGCAGTGGCGATCCCGGAATTTAATACCCGCTTTACTCGGGGTATGCTCATGGATACCATGCCCAGTCGGTTTGACACCTTGGTGCGGCTCTCCGGTTTCTCTCACGGCACGGATGTGTGGCTTGGCAACGCAAAAGATCTGATTACATCTAAGACAGCTACAGTTGACAGCACCATCGGCTGCCGCGACGATATTATGATCTATTTGATCTCCTGCGGAATACCGGAAAAACGGGCGTTTAAGATCATGGAATCGGTCCGTAAGGGCAGAGGTTTGCCTGAGGGTGCTGAGGAGGAAATGGTGGCGGCCGGTGTGCCGGATTGGTATATCGGTTCGTGTAAGAAGATTAAGTATTTGTTCCCCAAGGCCCACGCGGTTGCTTATGTTATGATGGCATTCCGGATCGCATGGTTCAAGGTCAATCATCCTCTTGCGTTTTATGCGGCATATTTCTACAGAAGAAGTCAGAAGGGCGGCTTTGATGCTGACCTGATGATACAAGGAAAAGATGCGGTATATGCGCATATGAAAGCCATTGAGAACAATGAAAATGCAACGGACAAGGATGAAGATTTGTTAACCACAATGGAAGTCGTTTACGAATTTTATTTGCGCGGCTATGATTTTCTGCCTATTGACATTTATAGGAGCCATGCCACAAAATTCCTTATAGAAGACGGTAAAATTCGGCCGCCTTTCGTGTCGGTTTCCGGCTTGGGCGAAAGTGCTGCTTGGGATCTGATGCATGGCAGGGAAGGCAAACAGTTCCTGTCTGTTGAGGAGATCGCTGCCGCATGCCCTAAGGTTTCCAAGACGCACATTCAAATGCTGAAGGAAGCCGGAGCTTTTGGCGATCTTCCGGAAACCAGCCAGGTCAGCCTATTTTAGGAGGTAGTATTATGCAAGAAATGGAACTTCAGTTTCACATTCGCTGTAAAGAAGGGGATGTAGGACGCTATTGTTTCCTGCCCGGTGATCCCGGTAGATGTGAGGCCATTGCTTCGCATTTTGACAATCCTGTGCATATTGGAATGAGCCGGGAATATAACATCTATACCGGTACACTTTTGGGGCAGAAGGTATCTGTATGTTCTACAGGTATTGGCGGCCCATCTGCTGCCATTGCAATGGAGGAACTTGCTGCTATCGGGTGTGATACTTTTATCCGCGTTGGTACTACCGGCGGCATTGCACTGGACGTGTGTCCCGGCGATGTTGTGGTTGCCACCGGTGCTGTTCGATTTGAGCACACTTCTTTGGAATATGCCCCGGCGGAATTTCCTGCTGTTGCGAATTTTGATGTTACGGCGGCATTGAAGGCGGCAGGAGAGGAGCTTGGTTATCGGGTACACACCGGCATTGTGCAGTGCAAAGACTCCTTCTATGGCCAGCACAGCCCGGAGAGATCTCCTGTTTCTTATGAGCTGCTGCAGAAGTGGGAGGCTTGGAAACGCTTGGGTGTCAAATCCAGCGAAATGGAGTCTGCGTCTTTGTTTGTAGTAGCGTCCGCCTTGGGCGTGCGGTGCGGCTCTTGTTTCCATGTGGTGTGGAATCAGGAACGGGAAAAGGCAGGTATGTTCATGCCTATGACTGAGGACACCTCCAGCGCCATTCGGGTGGGCATTGCGGCAATGAAGCGGCTGATACAACAGGATATGCAGGAGAGAAATATGTAATATTAAAAATCGGGCAGGGGAATTCCTGCCCGATTTTTGTAAAATTTTGATCAAAAACCTATTTACATAACATTTTTGTTGTGGTAAAGTAGTAAATAAGATATAACTACAAAAATGTATGTGTTAAACCTGTGGAAATTTGGATGTGGCAAAATGGACAAAATCAAACTGGAAGACCGTATTGAAAGTGAATATCCCACGGTCCTTGACTGGGAACGTTTTGAAGATAGAACGGTTGGTAATTCTGAATATCCTGTGAACGTATGGCATAGTACTTACCCTGAGAATTGGGATGGATTTGCCGACCATTGGCATGAATTTTATGAGTTCCATTATGTGCTTTCCGGTACACTTGAGGTGGTTTTCAATAACCGTCGCATGATCCTGGGACCCGGTGATTTTGCCATGGCGAACAATTATGAATACCACAAGGGATATTTGGTAGACGGCCCCCTTGAGGTAGTGGTTGGGTTGTTTGATTTGGGAAGACTTTCGCCGGAGATGGGTCGGAACAACCCGCTTTTTACGTCGCTGATTCGTCAGGATCCCTATATTGCCGAGATCATGGAAACCATACGGCAGGAGCTTGATGCGGAGAAGTTTGGCTTCCGATTGGCTTGTAAAAGTGAGCTGCAGCGGCTGCTTGTTTATCTTTCCAGAAATTATTGCCAGCAAATGCGGTCGGTGCAGGAGAATAAGGTAAGAGCAGAGAATCTTATGAGGATTGGCGAGGTCACCGGTTATATCAGAAAACATTATTCAGAGGTTATTGATTTGAAAGACCTTGCGGAACTGCTGCACATCAGCGAAAGCAGGTTTAATCATTTGTTTAAGGAAACCATAGGTGTAGCGCCTTTGCGGTATATAAATAATTTTCGTTTGGAACGGGCAAAGAAGCTGTTGGAGACGGAACGGTGGACTGCTACAGAAGTTGCGGCTAAGGTTGGTTTTACCGATTATAATCATTTTGGACGTCAATTTTTGAAGGCCTTTGGCTGCACACCCAATCAAGCGAGAAAGAATAGCAAAATCGTATGACAAAACAGCAGAAACGCATCTGTGTTTTGCTCAAAAATCGTGCTAATATAAGAGCGTAAATTGGTAAGGTTGCCAATGTTATGTTACTATGAAGAAAGTGAAGTGTGGTAGTACATGAAGCATAGAATCGCATTTTTCGGTTTTGGCGGCATGGCAAAGTGGCATTACGAGCGCATTACGAAGCGCGATGACCTGGAACTTGCCGGTATTTGGGATATTAGAGAGTGCCGCAGAGAGCTGGCTGCTGAAATGGGTATTCATGTGTATAAGAGTCAGGAAGACCTTTTGGCAGATGAAACTGTGGATCTTGTGCTGATCGCAACACCCAATGATGTACATAAGCCTTTGGCGATTGCGGCTATGGAGGCGGGCAAGAATGTCATCTCTGAGAAACCCGTTACCCTGAGTTCCAAGGATCTTCAGGAAATGATCGATGTTTCTGAGCGTACCGGTAAGGTCTTTACCGTGCACCAGAACCGTCGCTGGGATCAAGACTTTAATACTGTTAAGAAAATTCTTAAAGAAGTGGATATTGGCGAGATCCACAAGATCGAATCCCGTATCCACGGCTCCCGGGGCATCCCCGGTGACTGGCGTCAGCTGCCGGAAAAAGGCGGCGGAATGGTGCTTGACTGGGGCGTCCATCTGTTGGATCAGCTTTTGCTGTTTTATCCGGATGCCAAGATCAAGTCCGTTCATGCCATTGTTACCAATGTGACAAATCAGCTGGTGGACGATGGCTTCACCGTTACGCTGATGTTTGACAACGGTGTTACCATGATTTGCGAGGTTGGCACGAGCAACTTCGTATCTTTGCCTCGGTTCTATGTTCTGGGTGCAAACGGCACCGCCATTATCGAGGAATGGACACAGCCTGCTAAGATCGTCAGTGCTACCGGTGTGGACGAGAAGGATGTTGTTCCCGTCGTGACTGCTGCAGGTTTGACAAAGACAATGGCACCTCGTCGCCCGGAATGTCTGAGCACTCAGGAGATTGGTCCTGTTGTTTGCGATGTGTCTGAGTTCTACACAAACGTTCTTGCAGCGATCGAAGGCCGTGAGGAACTGATCGTTCAGATGCCCCAGGTTATGCGTGTCATGCGTTTGATGGAAGCTGTGTTCCGCTCCGCTGAGCTGAACCAGGTCGTAGGTTTTGAATAAGATTCTTACTTAAGAATCTGAAATATTGAAAGGGTGTTATTGTTATGATCAAGCAACCGATTGCATTGCAGGTCTATTCTGTCCGTGACGATGCTGCTGCTGATTTCCGCGGAACTATGCAGGCTATCAAAGAAATGGGTTATCAGGGTGTTGAGCTGGCTGGAACCTATGATATGACCGTTGCACAGGCTAAGGAGATTCTGGATGAAGTAGGTCTTGAGTTCGTCTCTGCTCACGTTACTGTAGAGGAACTGGAAGTAGATGAAGTTCTGGATGAGTATGCAGCTGCTGGCTTGAAGTACATTGCTGTTCCGTACATTGGCGGCTTCAGAGATGAGGAAATGATGCTGGCTACCATTGACAGGATTCGTAAGATCGCTGTTCGGACCAAGGCTCGCGGCATGCAGCTTCTGTATCATAATCATGATTTTGAATTTGCTAAAGTCAATGGAAGATATGTGCTCGATGCTATTTATGAGGAGATCTCCGAAGATCTGCTGAAGACCGAGATTGATACCTGCTGGGTTAACGTTGGCGGTGAAGATCCTGCACAGTATGTGCTGAAGTACTCCGGTCGCGCACCTATTGTTCACTTAAAGGATTTCTTCGGTGTGAAGAATGACCATATGTATGCACTTATCGGCCTGACTACCGATAACGGTGAGGCTCAGGAATTTGAGCTTCGTCCTGTAGGCTATGGCGTACAGAATTTCCCTGCTATTGTGGATGCCGCTGATCGTGCTGATGCAAAGTGGCTGATTGTAGAGCAGGACCGTCCCAGCTTGGGCAAGACCCCCATGGAATGTGCTCGCATGAGCATGGAATATTTAAAAACACTTTAATTTCAAGGAGGAACATTTCATGAGCGACAATATTCTGGATCAATACAAAACAGGTGTAGCACAGGATGAGAAGGTCAACACCGAACGCATTATCAGATGCGGTATTATCGGTACCGGCTGGATCGCTGAGGCTCACGCAAGAGAATACAAGAAGATGCCCGATGTTCAGATCGTGGCAGCTGCTGAGCTGATCCCCGGCAAGGCAGAAGAGTTCTTTGAGAGAATGGAGATCGAGGGTGTTCATATTTATCAGGATATGAACGAGATGTTCGAGAAGGAAAACCTTGATATCGTCAGCATTTGTACTTACAACACTCAGCACGCTCCCTGCACCATCTGCGCTCTGGAGCATGGCGTTAACGTTCTGCTGGAGAAGCCCTTCACCGTTACTCTGGATGAGGCTATCGAGGTCATGAAGGCTGAGAAGAAGAGCGGCAAGCTGCTGACTTTGGGCTTCCAGCCCAGAATGGGTATCAACATGCAGATCATTAAGCGCATCGTTGAGTCCGGTGAGCTGGGCGACATTTACTACATGCAGTCCGGCGGCGGCCGTCGTAACGGTATCCCCACTCCTTACGGCACTACCTTCATTGAGAAGGAGACCGGCGGTATCGGTGCGATCGGCGATATCGGCTGCTACTCCCTGGATATGCTGCTGAACGCTGTTGGCTATCCCAAGCCTCTGACCGCTACCGGTTACACCTCTGACTTCTTTGGTAAGGATCCCAAGACCTATGAGGGTCATCCTGAGTACGCTGAGAAGTTCGGCGTTGATGACTTTGCTGCTGGCTTTGTTCGTCTGGAAGGCGGCATCATTCTGGACTTCCGTATTTCCTGGGCTGCTCACATGAATGATATGGGCGATGCTCTGATCCTTGGTACCAAGGGCGGCATGCGTATTCCTTCCACTGACTGCTGGAACGGCGAATTTGAAAAGCCTCTGACTATTTACAAGAACCTTGAGGGCAGAGAAATTTCCTATGAGGTTCCCAGACTGAAGAATACTGCACCTTTGTTCTATCAGAAGTGCCGCGCTTTCGTCGATGCTGTTAAGTACGGCGGCAAGCCCACTGTTCCCACCTCTGAGGGTGTTATCAACCAGGCTATCATTGATGCTCTGGTTCGCTCTGCTAAGCTGGGCCGCGAAGTTGAAGTTGTGATCCCCGAGGTCTGATTTAAATACTTGTAAAGGCAGCATGGCTTTGGCCATGCTGCCTTTTTATAAGTGAAAAGCAACCGGAGGCATAAGGCTTCCGTTTGCATTAATTATATTATACATTTAACAGATTGTCGTAGGACTGGTACCTTTGGTAACATTCAGAATAGTCTGTACCTTGTGGTTCATACGCGTTGCTTAAAGAAATCATTTCTGCAGCCTTTTCAACGGATGGGAAAGCACCGATTCCAACGCCTGCAAGGATTGCGGAGCCAAGACAAGCGGTTTCCTTGTTTTTCAGTGTTACCAGGCGTTTTCCGGTCATATCTGCCTTGATCTGACACCAAACAGAACTGTTTGCGCCACCACCCATGGCCCGAATTTCATCAACCTCCAGTTTGAGGTAGTCGAGATTTGCTTTCAGCATACAAGAGACTGCCTCCATAATGCTTCTAACAAAGTGGCCGCGGTTGTGTTCAGGGGTAAGACCCAGAAAACAACCCCGGGCATCGGGGTTATGTTTTGGCATTGTGGAACCGCAAAGGTAGGGAAGAAAAGTAACGCCATCACTGCCTGCGGGGACAGTTGCGGCTAATTCACTAAGATCCTCAAAAGTGCAGTTCTCACATAGTGCATTTCTAAACCACTTCAGTGCCATGCCGGCAGTAGGCGTCCAGGACAGCAGGCAGTATTTGTCGTCATAATTGTAGTGACACGGGACGATACTGCTTTCGTCATAGGGAGGAATGGAATCAGTGGGCATAAAGATGACCATTGTTGTTCCGGTCATTTCGCTGACAATACCTTTTTTCACGACACCTGCACCGATTGCGCCTGCAATTTGGTCAATAGCACCGGTGACGATAGGGATATTTTCATATTCGCCAACACATTGAGCGCTTGATGTCAACTCCGGGAGCATGGATTCATCAATGCCGATAAAGTCCAGCATCTCTTTCCACCATGTGCCATTATGTATGTCAAAGTAAATGGTAGAGGATTGCAGGGTTTTTTCACCTACAAATTTGCCAGTTAGTTTATATAAGATCCAGTCCTCCAAAAGGAAGATCTTCTTGACATTCTTCCAAATTTCCGGCTCATGACGTTTGACCCATAGGAGCTTACAGGCAGGCCATGTGGCAGTGATCTCCGGTTGACCGCATACATCGTAAACACGCTTTTTGCCAAAGTGTTCTTCAATGATTTGCGCTTCCTCTGTGGCACGATTATCCAGCCAAACAATAGCATCGCGCAGGGGAGTGCCGTTTTCATCAGTAAGGATCAACGTTTCACATTGGGTGTCCACAGCAAGAGAATCAATGGTGAGCTGCTCCTTGGCGTTGTCAATTTCCTTTTTGACAATGGTCCAGTAGCTTTCGGCATCGAACTCCACAATGTCCCCGTGGGTTTTTAAAGTGTAGTCTACATTGGAAACGCGTTTTTCCCCAAGGGTGTGATCAAAGACACCGGTTTTTACAGATGTGGTACCAATGTCTATGCCCATAAAATTCATGTGCTCACCTCATATACAGATCGTTTTATTTATTTTACTATTTTTAACAACAAGTGTCAATATTTTAGGCGCGGCATCGTATTATCAATATGGTTAAAGATTGATCTGCTGCAAAACTAAAAACTGATGCGATAGGTTTATGCTGGCTGGAATCAGTGAGGAAAGCTTTTAATAATGCCTTTGTTAGTTGAAATTTAGCTTGGAATATGGTATAAGAAAGGTAATGTGTATGAAATCATGAAAGGGATGCAACAAATATATGAATGAATATTTATCGCTGTTTTTGACATTTGCAAAAATCGGCGTTATGACTTTCGGCGGCGGCTATGCTATGCTGCCAATTTTGCAAAGGGAAGTGGTCGAGGATAAAAAGTGGGCAACAGATGAGGAAGTGGTAGACTATTTCGCCATCGGCCAATGTACCCCAGGTGTGATTGCTGTGAACCTTGCAACATTTATCGGGCAAAGGCGAAAGGGGACCCTGGGCGCAGTGATTGCCACACTGGGTGTGGTGTTTCCGTCGGTTCTGATTATTACTGTTCTTGCCGGCGTGATTGAAGCTTTCTCTCACATTATTTGGGTACAAAATGCCTTTGGCGGCATCCGGATCTGTGTATGTGTTTTGATACTAAATGCTGTGGTGAAGCTGTTTTCCAAGGCGATCGTGGATAAACTAACGTTTGTGATCTTCCTATTAGTTACGTTAAGCGCGTTCTTTACACCGCTTAGTCCGGTGGTATTTGTGCTTGTTTCTGCGGCGGTTGGTATTGCAGTCAAGGCGCTGGGAGGGAAGAAATTATGATTCTTTTTCTCCGATTATTTTACGAATTTTTCAAAACCGGCCTGTTTGCAATTGGGGGAGGCATGGCCACGATTCCATTCCTCTATAATATGTCGGATTCTACCAACTGGTTTTCACATGAAGATCTGGCAAATATGATCGCCGTAGGCGAGTCCACCCCCGGCCCAATCGGTGTTAATATGGCCACTTATGTAGGCTATATTACCGGAATGAATTATATGGGATTGCCAACTGCAATCCTTGGCGCTGTGATTGCAACGCTTGGACTAATTACGCCTTCTGTCATCGTTATATTGATCATTGCAGCGGTGCTGAAAAGCTATCGCAGCAATCCTTTTGTGGAGCGGGCATTTTATGGCCTTAGGCCTGCATCTGCCGGTTTGATTGCTGCGGCAGGTCTTAGTGTTATGATCTCCAACATTTTTGTTACGCAGCCTTACTGGAGCTGGTACGGCATAAATTGGAAGGGTCTGATTCTTGGCATCCTCTTATGGGTGTTTACGAATAAGGTTAAGGCAACAAAGAATTTGCATCCTATTGTGTTTATCGGCATATCTGCCCTTGTTGGCATTGTATTTTCCATGGGTTAAAGAGAGGTAAGAAGCATGAATACTTTACAAATCACTAAAATTTTTAAGGATACGGCTTATGTCCGCATGGGTGGTAGGCCTGAGGAGACCGAGGCTGCGCAGTATCTTGCTGACTACTGCAAGCAGTTTGGACTCTGCGCAGTAACAGAGACCTTTGAGGTGGATATGGCCGATATTCAGCAGGCATGTTTGACTGTAGATGGGGAGGAGATCCCGTGTAAGGGTTATCTCAATGCAGGCTCGGGTGATGTGGAAGCGCCTTTTTACTATTTACGCGGCACAGATGCATATAGCCTTTCTCAATGTAAAGGTAAGATCGTCATGATCGACGGCTATTTGGGTTATTGGGTGTATCAGGATATTGTGGAAAACGGTGCTGTGGGCTTCATCACTTATGATGGAAATGCCAATTATGCTGATCGGGATATTGACCAGCGTGAGCTGCGCAGCTATGTCAGTAAGGGCGTAAAGATACCCGGAGTGAACATCAATGCCAAAGATGCCATTGAACTGATCCATAAGGGTGCAGTCAATGCTAAGATCATGCTGAAGCAGGAGGAGTATAAGGGTCAGTCCCGGAATGTGATCGTGGATCTTCCCGGTGAGATTCCTGAGTATATCGTACTCACTGCTCATTATGATTCCACATCTCTGTCCCAGGGTGCGTATGACAATATGTCCGGCAGCGTAGGCCTTTTGGCGGCGGCGGAATATTTTGCAAAGAACCCTCATCGCTACGGTATTCGAATTATTTGGTGTGGCAGTGAGGAGCGGGGTCTTTTGGGTTCCAAGGCATATTGTGAAGCCCATGAAGCAGAACTTAAGGATATTGCGCTTTGCATCAATCTGGACATGATCGGCTGTATTATGGGTAAATTTATTGCCTGCTGCACCTCAGAAGAGGCTTTGGTGTCTTATATTTACTATCTCAGTGCCCAGACAGGATTTGCTGTAAAGGCGAATCAGGATGTTTATTCCAGTGATTCCACGCCTTTTGCAGATAAGGGTGTTCCGTCTTTGTCATTTGCCCGGATCGCACCGAGTAATACAGCTACAATTCATAACAGCTATGATACGGAAGCTGTAATGAGTGCGCAGCAGATGGTGGATGACATTGAATTTATTCTTACATTTACCAAGCAAATGGCCAACGCCATGCGCTGCCCGGTGAGCAGAGAGATCCCGGATAATGTGAAAGAGAAGCTGGATATTTACCTGTGCAGAAAAAGGGATAAGAAGTAATGAAAAACGCCGCTAGCTTGCTAGCGGCGTTTTTGTTATTCGGTTTCGGCATCTTCAGAATTTTCCTGTTTCATTTCTTCCAAAAATTGCGCCGCATCGTCGGGGATATCATCAAGATTTTCCGGGCCGAGATCTACGACCTTGGGTTCACGCTTAAACAGAATATCATAAATGACGGGTACCACGATCAGGGTCATGACAGTAGCATAGAGCAGACCGCCTACAATTACGATCGCCATGCCACCGCCCAACTCACCGGCCATGTCATCGCTGAATATCAGGAAGAACATGGCAAGAACTGTTGTCAGTGTCGTCATTAAAATGGGACGCATACGGGTTACACCGGTGGCGATCAGTGCAGTTCTGCGGTCAAGACCGCCCATGCGCAGTTGGTTGGCATAGTCTACGAAAACAATGCCGTTATTAACAACTGTACCCATAAGAACCGCAAAGCCCATAATGGAAAGGAGACTTAATTGCTGACCTGCAATGAGTAGTCCAATCATACCGCCTGTAAATGCCAAAGGAACAGTGAACAAGACGATGAAAGGAGATAGCAGGCTTTGGAACTGTGCCACCATGACCAAATAAATGAAGATAAAACCTAAAAACAGCAAAAGAGCCATTTGGCTGACCATTTCATTTACGGTTTCGCTTTCACCGGAAACTAGAATGTTATATCCGTGAGGAAGTGCACCGCTATCCACATATCCGTCAACGAGATCAGAAAGATCTCTTGAAAGCAGTGTTGCGTTATAACCATCCAGCACATCCGCGGAAACGGTGACATAACGGGTCTGGTTTTCTCGGTCAATGCTGCTGACAGAGGTGGTTTCCTCCAGAGTGGCAAATTCCGAAAGGGGATATTTTGTGGTTACCGTGTTACCGGAAAGATCGGTGGTGGTAGCCTCAAGCTCCAGTTCCAGTAAGTTTTCCACGGTGAGCAGGTCACTGTTATCTGCCACGGTAATATCGAGATTTACCCCATCCAGCATAATGGTTGTGGATGTTGCAGAGGTATTCATCTGCTGCGTAATGGCCATATATATCTGCGCTACAGTCAGACCTTTTTCCATGGCCTTATCCCGATCAATTTTTAGGTGTACAGTAGCATCTCCTGTGCCGAAGCTGGTGGAGATATTTGTATACCCTTCAATTTTTTCAACAAGGGTTACCACTTCAGCGGAAAGTGTTTCCAGAGTCTTAAGGTCGTCACCGTAGATATTTACAGCCAGGCCACTGCCCAGCATGGAAGTCATATCGTCCATTCCACCGGCAGAGGCTTCTATGGTACAGGCAGATTGTTGGCCGACTTGGTTGATACTGTCGGTGATCTTCTTAATCTTGCTGGTAGGAGTGCTATCAGGCAATGCGACATAGTAGATATAACTTCCGTAGGTATTGCTGCCAGATGACATTCCACCCATCAAACCAGCGGTAGAGCTGCCGTCCATAACACCTACATTATCAACGCCCTCAACACTGAGCAGAAGATCAATCACATCGTCTGCCATCTGATAGGATTCCTCTCGGGAGATGCCCACAGGGGTGGTTACAGTTACCTGGATCTGGTTACCTGTCATATCTGGCAGTAAGACAATGCCCATGTTTATTACCGCAAATACGGTAACAGCCAGAAGCGCAACAGAAACACCAATGGGGATAGCCTTGTGATTCAGGCACCAGTTTAAGAATTTGCTGTATACGTTCAGCAATTTTTGGAACAGTGGTTGTGGTTTCGGTTGTGCTTTTTTCAGGATGGTGGATGCGGCGGCAGGTACAACTGTTAAACCAACCAGCAGGGAAGCGGAAAGGCAGTAGCCAATGCACAGACCCAGAGGAAGCAGCAGTTCCTTTACCATGCCCTTAGTAAATACAAGGGGTAAAAATACGCAGATAGTCGTGAGCGTAGAGGAAATGATCGCACCGGCGACCTGCTTAGTGCCTTGCACTGCGGCTCTTGGTGCGCTGATACCGAGACTGCGCAGCCGGTATATATTTTCCAGAACAACAATGGAGTTGTCCACCAGCATACCAATGCCCAGAGCAAGTCCGGACAAAGTCATCATATTCAGGGAGATACCTGTAAAGTACATCAGCACCAGGGAGAACAGTACTGACAAGGGGATGCTGATGGCAACGATGACAGTGGGCTTTACGTCCTTTAAGAACAACGCGAGGATCACAATGGCAAGGAGTGCGCCAGAGATCATGCTGGAAAGGACAGACTCAATGATCATGCCGATATAGCTGCCCTGGTTCATTAGGGTTACAATGTGGGTGCCGGGATATTTTTCCTCAAGCTGGGAGAATGCATCCAAACAATTGGAGGCGGTTTCGCTTGTTCCGGTAACACTGTTTTTGAATATACTTAAAATTACAGCGTATTGACCATTAAGTCTTGCATAGCTGTCGCCTGCATTGTCGATCACAGTAATATCCGCAACATCGACGAGACGGACAGTGCCGAGACCATCCATATTGACCAGCAGGAGTTGAGACAGTTCCTCGACCGATGTAAACTCGTCGCCGATCTTAAGCAGCCAGCTGGCGTCGTTTTTATCGTCAATATAGCCGGCGGGCATGGAAAAATTCTGAGCATAGATCAGCTGAGAGAGGGTGTCAATGCTCAGCAACTTGTCCAGGTTTGCCCCGGATAGAGCCTTTTCCTTGGCGGATTCGTACTGAACACGTGCTTCCGTAAGCTTGGTTTGGGCGGTTTCCAGGTTTGCACGGGCCACGGCAAAGGTAACAGATGCGTCCAGCTGAGCCTGGGCAAGAGCACCCAGGGCGGTTTCCAGGCCGCTTAACATTTGGGGAACTTCGTCAAGGGATTTTGAAGCTTGTTCAATGGCAGATTCCAAGGTGGACAGGGATTGCCGCAGGTTTTCAATATTGACATTTTCGCCCTCGGGCGTTTTTTCGTTGAGAAGGGAAAGAAGCTCTGATAGATCGTTAAGGAGTACTCTTAGGCTTCCTGCGGCAAGCAGCAGATCCTCAGCTTTGATGTTATCTGATCCAAGAATAGCGGACAGGGTTTCCAATTCGGCAATCACAGAATCCAAGGTTGTGCCAAGATCACCCTCTGACAGCTCCTGACGCAGAGATTTGACAGCGTTAAGAAGTTCGTCTGTTTCGGTCTTTAACTGATTGGCTGTTTCAAGGATCGGGCTCTCAATCTGCTCAAAAATGGTGTCTGCCATTGTTTCGCCAAAGGAGGCTTGGGCTTTGTCCAGCTCAGCTTTTCCCGCAGTTACCTGGGCTTCGGCCTTTTCCAATTCTGTAAGCGCCTGGGCGAGTTTTTCATCTGCAATTGCAAGAACCTTGGAATTTAACAGATCGATCTTATCCTTATTCAGCTCTATATGGATATTCTTTTCCACAAGACCGATGGAGGTGACGTTTGCAACACCGTTTTGCCGTTCGATAAAGGGGCGGATGCTGTCATCCACAAATCCGGACAGTTGGTAAATATCATATCCGTCCCGGCTCACGGATACATACATGGTTGCCATCATGTCCATGCTCAGCTCGATAACGGAGGGTGTACCGCATGTATCCGGCAGGGATGCAGAAACTTCCTGCAGGGAGCTGTTCACCTTTACCAAGGTAGAATCCATGTCTGTACCATCGGCAAATTCCAATTGCACCATGCCGTAGTTTTCTGCAGATGTCGAATATACGTTTTGCACACCGCTTACAGTGCCTAATGCACTTTCCAGCGGACGCACCACATCATTTTCCACACGTTCCGGACTTGCCCCGGGATATGTGGTCACTACGATCAGGTATGGAAGGCTCATGTTGGGCAAAAGATCCGTGGTCATTCCCATAACGGAAACCACACCCAGCACGATCACCATAATCACCGCAACCAATATTGTAAATGGCTTTTTAACACTAATTTTTTCCATATAGACCTCGAAAATAAAAATACTCCACATACATTATATGTATCTTAGAAGTAAATGTATAAACATTTCGTGAATTTCCAGAAATTATTTTATATGGCAATAAAAAGCTGCCTCGCAATGCGAGGCAGCTAGATGGCACACCAGAAGGAATTCGAATCCCCGACCTTCCGCTTAGGAGGCGGACGCTCTATCCGGCTGAGCTACTGGTGCATAAAAATGTGCGGCTTCAGTATACAACAGATCAAGGAAAATTGCAAGTGTTCAAAAGATTACAAATATCTTTAAGCCGGTGAATATTTTGCTTCCTCCGGCATATATTATGAAGTAATGCAAATTTGAGGAGGGAAGCGACACTATGGATACACAGGACATTGAAATTGTCGATCTTGATGATTGGCTGTTTGTCGGCGAAGAGTATGAGCCGAGTCAAAGATAATATCTTCCTGGGGATCACGGAAATTCTAATTGTTTTCTGATTTGTACTTTACAGATGAATAAATTTCGGGTATAATTTACAGGAAATGTAATTCCCTAGGAAATGAGAGATCACATTATGAATATCGAATTTGACAGCTATAAGCTGAAATTAAATGATGCAAAAGTAATGCTTGACGGTTTGGCGGATTCATTGAATCTTGAAGGTCTGCGCAATGAACTGGAGCGCTTACATGCCATGCAGGAAGCTCCCGGATTTTGGGATGACCCGGAAAAAAGTCAGCAGATCGTAGTCAAGTCCCGCCAGACGGAGAACAAGCTGGAGCGCTACCGTAAAATGGTCAGCACATGGGAAGATATGATGACCATTTGCGAAATGGCAGAAGAAGAGGATGACGATTCTCTGCTGGACGAACTGAAGGAAGGTTATCACACCCTTACCGAGGAGATGGAATCCTGCCGTTTGGAAACCTTGCTCACAGGCAAGTATGACCGCAATAATGCGCTTATGAGCTTCCAGGCAGGCGCAGGTGGCACTGAGGCTCAGGACTGGTGCCAAATGCTTTACCGTATGTATACCCGCTGGACAGAGCGTCACGGCTTTACCTACAAGATCCTGGACTATCAGGAAGGTGATGAGGCCGGTATCAAGTCTGCCTCCATTTTGATCGAGGGCGAGAATGCTTATGGCTTCCTTAAGGGTGAAAACGGCGTTCACCGGCTTGTGCGGGTGTCGCCCTTTGATGCCAATGCCCGGCGGCAGACATCTTTTTCTGCTATTGAAGTGATCCCGGAGATCGAAGACGATTCTGAGGATTTTGAGATTCGTCCTGAGGATTATGAAATGCAGGTGTTCCGCTCCTCCGGTGCAGGCGGCCAGCATATTAACAAAACATCCTCGGCGGTTCGCTTGATCCATAAAGCAACGGGCATCGTGGTCTCCTGCCAGACAGAGCGTAGCCAGTTCCAGAATAAGGAAACATGTCTGCGTATGCTGCGTTCCAAATTGGTTGAGATTCGTGAGCGTGAGCATCTTGCCAATATCGCGGATATTAAGGGTGTGCAGCAGAAGATCGAGTGGGGCAGTCAGATCAGAAACTATGTGTTTATGCCTTACACGCTGGTTAAAGACACCCGTACCGGCTGCGAAACAGCAAACGTCAACGGCGTAATGGACGGTGCGCTGGATCCCTTTATTGAGGCCTATTTGAACTGCCTGGCCACGGGCAACTGGGTAACAAAGTAAAAAATACGGATTTGTACTTGCAATTTGTATTATGCTGTGCTATAATACTCGAGATTTGTGTAACAAACCCTTGGAGGGAGGTTAAAAAATGGAAGTTTTGAAGGTAATCCTTACTGTATTTGAAGTGATCGCCAGTGTGGCGCTGATCCTTGTAGTGCTGATGCAGTCCGGCAAGGAAGACGGCCTGGGTGCTTTGACCGGCAACAGCGAGTCCTATCTGAGCAAGAGCAAATACGGCAATCTGGACAAGATCTTAGCCTCTGCAACCAAGTGGATCGCTCTGGCATGGGTTCTTCTGACCCTGTCTCTGAGCCTGTTTTAATGAATACCCATGGACCACAGGGCATTGCCCTGTGGTTCTTTTATGAGTTACAAGGAGGGTAATATGAAAGCAGTGAAATTGGCCGGACTTGAGCCGGCATCGGTTTTCGGTTATTTTGAGGAACTCTGTGCCATTCCACATGGCTCCGGCAATACGAAGAGAATCAGTGATTATCTCGTTTCTTTTGCCAAGGAGCATGGGATCCGGTATATTCAGGACGAGCTGAATAATATCCTAATGTTCCAGGTGGGAACCTGCGGACTGGAAGATCATGCCCCTGTGATCCTGCAGGGACATATGGATATGGTCTGTGAAAAGGATATTGACTGTGAAAAGGATATGCAGACCGAGGGCCTTGACATTACCCATGACGGAACTTATGTGTTTGCACATAAGACTACTTTGGGTGGTGACGATGGTATCGCGGTTGCCTATGCCCTTGCGCTGCTTGCGGATAAAAGCATTCCGCATCCGCCGTTGGAGGTCATTATCACAGTGGACGAAGAGACCGGTATGGACGGTGCAGCCGGCATTGATCTTTCTATGCTGAAAGGTAGAACTTTGTTAAATATTGATTCTGAGGAAGAGGGTGTTTTTACAGTATCCTGCGCCGGTGGTGCAAGGGGCGTGATACACCTTCCTGTGGAGCGGCGAGTAACCTATGGCCCTTGTGTTAAGCTGGTGGTAGAAGGTCTACAGGGCGGTCATTCCGGTGTGGAGATCCACAAAAACTTAGCCAATGCCAATAAGGTTATGGGTGAGCTTTTGAGTCGTGTGCAGAATCTTATGCCCATTTGTATCACCGGTCTTTCCGGCGGCGCAAAAGACAATGCCATTCCGCGGAGCGCACAGGCCACTATGGTGATCCTGGGTATGAATCCTGAGCGAATCAATGATATTTGCGCGGATCTTCAGCAGGAATTGCGGGAAAAGTACGATGAGCCGGAGCTTTTGATCCACGGGGATAATGTGGATGCCATGGGCGGCAATGCATTGACTACGGAGTCTACTGCGGCGGTGATTGCGGCACTTTGCAGCGTACCCAACGGTGTTCAGGCATGGAGTGAGGACATTCCCGGTCTGGTGCAGACCAGCTTGAATCTTGGCGTGATGTCCCTTGGGGAAGAACTGACCATGACCTTTGCTGTGCGCAGCAGCGTGAATCAGGAAAAGGTTGATCTGCTGAAAAAACTGGAGGATTTGGCGCATTTTTATGGCGGAAGCTATAGCCAAATGGGCGATTATCCTGCCTGGGAGTATAAAAAGGACTCCTGTTTGCGAGATACCATGGTTCGGGTGTATGAGCAGATGTTTGGTGCACAGGCTGAGGTTGTTGCGATTCATGCGGGCCTTGAGTGCGGGCTTCTCAGTGAAAAGATCCCCGGCCTTGACTGTGTGTCCATTGGACCGAATATGAAGGACATTCATACCAGCAGAGAAAGATTGGAGATTGCATCTACTGAGCGTACCTGGAAATTCCTGCTTGCAGTATTGCAGGAGTTATAATGAGGTTATTTGCCGGGCAGGGAACACTGCCCGGCCTTTTCTTTTGATACCAAACCGATGATCCATACCAGATCTTCTTTCCCAATGACCTTGAGCAAATACAAGCCGCACAGGAGGATTAGAGAAAAAGAGACAGCGCAAAGCAATCCGTTTTGCAAAGTTGAGCAGATCAGTACGGTAAGGATTGTGCAGAGCAAAGTAAGCAGCGGTATGCGTATATCAATGCGCACTTTAGATATTTTCAGCAAGTGCCGCAGGCTCAATAGGAAATTGATAAGATGTGTTACAAGAAAACTGAAAAAGTATCCGGCGATACCGAATTTCGGGAGTAGTACAAATAAAAAAGCCACATCCATAATGTTTGTGGTGATATTAAAGAGCACGCTGATCTTCTGTTGACCAAGACCCTTGATCATGGCATCGGTCATACTGTCGCAATATAGCATGATGGCCAGTGGAGCAAACCATTTCAGATAGGTGCCTGCCATGGGTTCGTTGTACAGCTTCATGGAAAGGTTGTCTGCACAAAGATATAAAATTCCACTGCATAAAGCTCCAAAGAGCAAGGCAATGCGCAGACATTTTTTAATAAGATACTGGATCCTCTGACCGCTGCCTGCGGCATTACATCTGGCAAGTTCCGGAATAATAAGTTCTGTAAGACCGAAAAGAATGGCCATGGGAAAGGTTAAAATGGGAAAAACCATGCCGCACACGATACCAAAGGATGCCAGTGCTGATACCGTTCCTGGGAAGAGAGCGAGGCGTTTTGGTACCATAAGATTTTCCACAGTAGATATTCCTGTGCGAAGATCGTCGGCCAACGCCAGAGGCACGGCAGAACGTAAAAGACGGGTCGTAACGGGAATGGGTGCGCCGGGCCGTTGCCGCTGTAAAAGACGCAGCAGCGATAACGTAGCCAGCGTCAGACAAGCGCCAATTCCACTGCCCAAAATCACTGCAAGGCAGGATTTGTAGGGGTCGTGTCCCGCCCAAAAACGTAATAATGTTATGGTGCAAACCATGCAGCAGATCTGCTCAGCGATCTCTACTGCGGCCAAAGTTTTGATTTTGTTGATTCCGGTAAAAAAGCCAACCATTACACCGCAAAGGCAGTTAACCGGCAAATAGATGGCGATCAACCGTATTGCCGGCTCTGTATTTGCGTTCCCGATCCATTTTCCTGCTAAAACAGGAGCAAATAATGTGACAGCAATGGCAACAGTGGCGCTGCAGATCAAGCTGTAACCGATGCAGGCAGATAGCACACGGGGCAGATTCATGATTGTGCCCTTACCCCGTTCTTCTGCGGCCAGGTACATGGTAGCTGTACGTATGCCGGCCATGCCCACCACCATAGCCAAAGAGCCGACAGACATAACAAGCTGCAAAAGGCCGATGCCCTCGGCACCGATCCTGCCGGACAGGTATACTTGAAAAGATGTACCGGCAAATCGGAGAAGGAGATTAACTGCGGTGAGAAGCAATGCACTGTAAAAAATAGGGAGTTTTTTAGACAAAACAGATCCCTCCTTGTCCACAGCTTATGCGGACAGGGAGGGAGTTATCACTTTATGACGCTAGGGTGATGATGACGAGCTCCGGCCTGTTGTTGATTCGGGGAGGGAAAACGGTGTCGCAAAGACCTCTGCTGATGATCATTTGGGTTTCATCTTGCTGGAATAGACCAGCATCATATTTTGGGAAAAGTCCTTGATTTGGGGCAATCACGCCGCCTAAGAGAGGGAGACGGAACTGACCGCCGTGGACATGGCCGGACAATACAAGATCGATACCTGCATCTGCATAAATTTCAAACATGTCCGGGCGGTGAACCAGCAGTACGGTATAGTTGCCGTTATCGGGTGTGAGAGATTGCAATTTTGACTTTACTCGCTCTTCTTGATCGTCACTGAAGAATCTGGGGTCATCAAGGCCGATGATGTTTATGCTCTCTCCGGCAATCTCGATCTTCCGGCATTTGTCATTTAAAACCGTTACACCGGCATCCATAAGCTGCTGTTTAAGTTCAGGATATTCCGAAATTCTTGCTTCATGATTGCCGGTCACATAGTAGCAGGGCGCGATCTTTACCGCCTGTTCAATAAACTCCATGGATATAGAAATGTTGGTTTTTCGGAAGTCCACAAGATCACCGGTTATGGCGATCATATCGGGCTTTGCCTCCCGGAGCATATTCAAGAGGTTTTCATTGTCTTTGCCAAAGCGGCAGTTGTGAAGGTCAGATACATGGGCGATCACAAAGCCGCCAAAGCTACTGGGAAGCTTATTGCCGGATATGATATATGTGCTTTTCATGAGGGCGGAGTTACCCCAGATGATCCAGGCGATCAGGGACACCAGGACAATGCAGGCGGTACAAATCAGCACAATCAGTAACGGCTTGGGCATAATATCACATCTTTCGTAATCATTTAACCGCGGTTGATCTCGCAGCAATGGGGTGCAAGAGGGCAATCGTGGCATTTGGGATTCCGTGCGGTGCAAATTTCTCTGCCGAACAGGACGATACGGTGGCAGAAATCACTGCTTTCTTCCGGCGGCAGGAGCTTGCGTAGCTGCATCTCTACCTTTTCCGGGTCCTTCCCGGCAGACAGGCCAAGTTTGCCGCAGATGCGGATACAGTGGGTATCGCATACCACACTTCCGGGTACAGCGTAAAGATCACCCAAAAGCAGGTTTGCGGTTTTCCTGCCCACACCGGGGAGCTTCAAAAGCTTTTCCATAGTGTCCGGCACACAGCCATTGTAATCAGACAAAAGCATTTGGCAGGCAAGCACAATGTCCCGGGCTTTATGTTTATAGAAGCCGCAGGAATGTACCAGTTCTTCCACATGGGATATGTCGGCATTGGCCATGGCCTCTAAGCTGGGATAAGCAGCGAATAAAGCCGGAGTCACAAGATTGACCCGGGCATCTGTACATTGTGCAGATAGCCGCACTGCAATCATCAACTCATAGTCTTTTTCGTAATTTAGTGCGCATGGTGCCTGGGGATAGCGAAGTTTCAATGCATCAATAATGGCGGTTACTTTCTTTTTCATAGGGAACACCTCTTAAGAAAAGTATAGCATATTTCTGTCGCATTGAAAAGGATTTTCTGCACATATTCTTCCCATAGCGGATATGATGGCATAGGAATGTGAGGAGGCGCAATATGGAGATCGCATTGAATAAGCTGCAAAAGGGAATGCGCAGCGTGGTAACCCGGATCGATTCGCCGGAGCCACTGAAATGCAGGTTACGGGCTTATGGATTGGTTGAGGGCACAGAGGTTGCGTTGCATTATAAAAGTCCTGATGGCGGAGTAACTGCATTGGAATTTCGTGGTACGATCGTAGCTATGCGGACCCGGGAATTACGGAAGATCCGGGTCCTGTTACTGTGAAACGGCAGTTGCAAAAGCTGACGGTTGCACTGGCGGGCAACCCCAACGTTGGAAAAAGTACATTATTCAATTTTATGACAGGTCTGCGCCAGCATACCGGTAATTGGCCGGGAAAGACTGTGGACGTTGCTACGGGCCGTCTTTGCCATTCCGGTTATGAGATTACTTTGGTAGATCTGCCTGGAACCTACGGGCTTACAGGGGGGAGTGAGGACGAAGAAATTGCCGGGCACTATATTTCTTCGGCGAGTGCGGACTGTACAGTAGTGGTTTGCGACGGGTGTTCTTTGGAGCGATCACTTATTTTGGCATTGCAAATCCTTAACTTGACTCGGCGGGCTGTTGTCTGTGTTAATCTGATGGATGAAGCCGGGAAACGGGGGATACAGCTGCATAAGGCACAGCTGGAAAAAGCGCTGGGTGCACCTGTTGTTTTAACTTCAGCAAGGGATAAGAAAAGTCACAGAATGCTGTTGGAAGCTGTGTGCCGCACGGCAATAGCACCGGAGCAGAAGAGGGAAGAGTTTGATGACCCTATTCGTCAGGCCGGTCAGATTGCTGGGATGTGTGTAACTTTATCAAAGACAAAGGAAATGGATCGCCAGAGGAGGATCGATGCATTGTTAGTGAGCAAAGGATTTGGCATACCGGCCTTGCTTTTGCTCCTGTTTTTAATACTTTGGATCACCATATGGGGTGCAAATTATCCGTCAGAGCTTTTGGGTAAATTGTTTGACAGGGGCTATGATCTGCTGCTGTCATATACCGGTTGGATGCCCATGTGGCTTCAAGGATTCTTGATAGATGGCATGTACGCAACTGCGGCAAGAGTACTTTCCGTCATGCTGCCGCCTATGGCAATATTTTTTCCTTTATTTACAATTTTAGAGGATGTGGGGTATCTTCCGAGAATGGCCTTTTTGCTGGATGGGCCAATGTGTAAGTGCGGTGGCTGCGGGAAGCAGGCATTGACCCTTTGTATGGGCCTCGGGTGTAATGCGGTGGGTGTCACAGGGTGCAGGATCATTGATTCTCCCAGAGAGCGAATGAATGCGATCCTTACCAATTCCATGGTTCCTTGTAATGGTCGTTTTCCCACACTGATCCTTTTGGGCAGTATGTTTTTTGGAGGGTTATGGGCATCTGTTGGTGTTGCCGGGTGCGTGGTTGTTGGGGTGTTTGGGGCAATGGCTGTCTCCGGAGTCCTGTCCAAAACAGTGTGTAAGCATGCCCAAAGCGTTTTTCTCATGGAAATACCACCATTTCGCAGGCCAAGGTTTGGGCAGATCCTGATTCGTTCATTATTGGATAGGACACTCCACATTAGTCTTCGCGCCCTTAAGGTGGCTGCGCCTACCGGTGGAATACTGTGGCTGCTGGGTAACACACCGGTATTTGGGAAAATCGTCGCGTTGTTAGATCCTGTAGGCAAAATATTTGGGATGAGCGGAGCAATACTGTTGGGATTTTTCTTCTGCTTACCGGCAAATGAACTGTTTGTCCCCGTTGCGCTTATGGCAGTAACAGGTGCAGCGAATTTGCAAAGCATACAGCTTGTGGATGCCAATATTCTATATTTGGCGGGGTGGACTTGGGAAACAGCGGTGTGCACCATGATCTTTACGCTGTTTCACTGGCCATGCGCGACTACGATTATGACCGTATATCGGGAGACCGGCAGCAAAAAACAAACAGCGGCGGCAATATTACTGCCAACCGCTGTGGGTTTGATATGCTGTTTTGTTTTAAATATTCTCTTTGCCCTTTTTTAGAGAACATCCTCTAGAATATCTGCTGTGAGTGCAGAAATCTCGTAAGCAATCCGCTCTGTCGGTCCTTCTTCCGTTAGCTTTGTATAGAGCCTGCTTTGGAAACGGCCGCAGATGCGAATGCGATCTCTGGTATTACAGGCAGAGATTTCTTGAGCTGTTCTGCCCCAAAGGATACAAGGCAGGTAATCCGCTCGGTGAAATGCCCTGGGGACTGCCAGCATAACATCGCAAATTTCTCTGCCCAGGGGAGTTCTGCGATATGTAGGTTCGCGGCAAAGGGGGCCTTCCAAAATCACATCATTTATAGGATCTCCGTCTTCTGCTATGATATTGGTTGCAAATACAAAGATCATCAAATGACGGCTGCCGTCAGTGCGAATGTTGTGTGACCGAATCTGGCCTGTAACAGTCAGCATTTCGCCTCCGGACAGGTCGATGCTCTCCAGTACTTCCTGTTGTGCGACCACCGGGAGGATATCCATTGCGCCGGATAGTCTGGGAACTTCTAAATGAAAACGATAAAAGTTCTTGCCGTGATTTTCGTGGGAAAACTGGGGTAATTCCTGTAAAGCGCCCCGCAATATGATTTGATTGACCGAATGTTCCATAGTACCACCTCAAGTTCAGATGTATGGAACATCCTATGCATTATAGGGCAAAACAGAACCCTGTCGGCAAGAACCGACAGGGTTTTGAATTACTTTCTTCTGCCTTTTGCTGCGGTTTTTTTAGCAGGGGCAGGTTTTTTTGTATTGCTGCGTAATGTTTTTCCGTTTGCTTTTCGTACTGCAGGTTTGGGTGGGGGAGCGGAGGGTTTATCCTTTCGGGGAGGCACTGCGCGAATCAGGCATTTCGGCCCTGAACCAATCAGATCTTCCCGATGAGCTGCAATCAAGGCCTCACGAACAAGGTAGTAGTTTTTGGGATTGCGGTATTGGATCAATGCCCGCTGCATAGCCTTTTCGTGGGGATCATTTGGTATATAAACCTTATCCATGGTTCGGGGGTCAAGGCCGGTGTAATACATCACTGTGGATAAAGTGGATGGGGTGGGGTAGAAGTCCTGTACCTGCTCCGGATTATATCCCATGTCCCGGATATATTCAGCAAGGGTTACAGCATCTTTTAAAGTAGAGCCGGGATGGCTGGACATGAGATAAGGAACCAGATACTGGTTCATGCCGTATTGCTTGTTCAAAGCAAAATATTTTTCCACAAAGCGATTGTAGACGGAATTTTTCGGTTTTCCCATTCTGGCAAGAACTGCGTCAGAAACATGCTCAGGAGCAACCTTTAGCTGACCGGATATATGATATTGGACAAGTTCTTTGAAGAAAGTGTCCTTTTTATCTGCCAGCAGATAATCAAACCGAATACCACTGCGTACAAAGACTTTTTTTACATCTGGGAGTTTCCGCAGTTTGCGAAGCAACGAAACATAGTCTGAGTGGTCGCAGTCCATGTTTTTGCAGGGGGTGGGGTATAGGCACTGACGCCCACCGCATGCACCCTTGGATAGTTGTTTCTTACAGGCGGGGTGGCGGAAGTTGGCAGTCGGGCCGCCCACATCGTGAATATAACCCTTGAAATCCTTATCCTTAATCATGATCTCTGCTTCACGGATAATAGATTCGTGGCTTCTTGTTTGAATAATCCTGCCTTGATGGAAGGTCAGTGCGCAGAAAGAGCAAGCACCAAAACAGCCGCGGTTACTTACAAGGCTGAATTTTACTTCCTCAATGGCGGGCACACCCCCTGCTTTAGCATAACTGGGATGCCAGGTTCTTTCGTAAGGAAGATCGTATACGGCATCCATCTGCTCTGTGGTCAAAGGTTTTTGCGGGGGATTTTGCACCACATATATATCACCGTAGCGTTCTGCCAGCCGCTTTGCGGTAAAAGGATCGCAGTTGCCGTATTGTATTTTGAAGGATTCTGCGTATTTGCGTTTGTTGTTCTTAATTTCCTCAAAGTTGGGAAGAGATATGGTTGGCAAACTGTCATCTACAGTGCGTGTCTTAAACACCGTGCCGTCAATATACGTGATATCTTTTACATCGAGTCCGCTGTTTAAGGCATCGGCCAGCTCCACAATGGAGCTCTCGCCCATGCCGTACATAAGAATATCTGCCTGGCTGTCCAGCAGGATGGAACGTTTCATGCTTTCCGACCAGTAATCGTAATGGCCGAGTCTGCGCAGACTGGCCTCGATGCCACCGATGAGGATGGGGACATCCGGATATGTCCTGCGGATCAGATTGCAGTATACGATAGTGGCATAGTCTGGACGCTTGCCCATAACTCCACCGGGAGTGAAAGCGTCTGTTTTTCTCCGGTGTTTTGTTACAGAGTAATGGTTGACCATGGAATCCATATTGCCGCCGGAGACGAGAAAGCCAAGTCTTGGGCGGCCATAGACGGAAATGGAGTCGGCCTTTTTCCAATCCGGTTGAGAAATGATGCCTACACTGTAACCGTGGCTTTCCAGTATTCTGCTGATAATGGCGTGGCCGAATGAGGGGTGATCCACATAGGCATCACCGATCACATATACGAAATCGCAGGAATCCCAACCGCGATCCAGCATATCCTGTTTGCAAATTGGCAGAAAGCTCATAGGTTACCTCCGTTCATTTTTTAGCGTATTATAGCATAAAAAACCACAAAATGAAAGAGGTATCTTGCGTTTGTTCGTTGTGATAAAAGGACAAAAAAGTTTTTTGGGAATCGTCAAAAAATGTGTTGACAAATTTCGCCTGCCATGGTATTATAGCCAAGCGGTTGAGCTAAGGCGCATCCGAATTTCATATGGGCGAGTGGTGGAATTGGTAGACTCGCTAGATTCAGGTTCTAGTGTTCACTGCGGACGTGCGGGTTCAAGTCCCGCCTCGCCCACCAAAAAAGAGGAAGGTTTTTACCTTCCTCTTTTTATTTGTTTTTTAGGGACTGATGATGGTAGCAAGGGTGGAGATGAACATCTTGTTGGTAGGACATTTTCTAATTCCGTCAGAGCCTAAGGGAAAATACTGATCCCAAATCTGCGGATCCCCAATTTTCCATCCCGCCTCGATGGCGGTGCGTATGGAGTGTTCCACTTGCAGGCCTGTTCCGTTGCCACAGATTTTTGCAATGGCAGGGTATAGCTCCTTGCTGAGCCGCTGGGCAGGATCTGCAGCAAAAATCGGGATACCTACACGCAGCTGGGAAAAACCGTCCCGTTCTGCCGGAATTTTCAGCCGCAGTAAAATGTCAGTTGTGGTTTTAGGCACTGCATTTAATTCAGGTTGTAGACTCGTCTTTTGCTCAATAATGTCAAAAAGCCGTGTTACGATCATACGCGGTGGTGTAGGGGATACAAACATATAATCAATGTGCTTGCTGATGGCATTATTGATTATGTAATTGCTGGAGGTGTCTGTGGTTGCAATAATGACCTTCGGTTTTTGCCAATATGATTCTTCCAGCACGGTAAAGCCGTCTTTGAAGGGTAGCATGATGTCTAAAATCATATAATCAGGCTGCAGGGAGCGCATAAGCTTTACAGCAGTTTCGCCGTCACCGCAAGACATAACGCAAAACTGCTGACTGAGCATTGCGGTCAGCACACTGACAAGTTCTTCAGATTTATGCGCAATAAGCAGTGTACGCATATACAGCCTCCGTGGTGTGTTTCGTCATATAAAGAATACCATATTCGACATAAAATGGCAATCACTGTGTGATCCATTATTTCGACAAATTTCGATAATGAAAAATGGAAGATATTTTTGCCGGAAAGGTTGACAATTTGCCGAATGGGGATTATACTAAGTTCAGAAATAATACCTGTGATGCTTTCGGGATGTACAGACCGAATTGCGGAGGACTCTCTGGAGAACACATTAAGTTGTGTGCCGAAGGTGCAAGGCGTTAGCCGAATCTCTCAGGCAAAAGGACAGAGATGCGAATGTTGCTTTGCAGCGTTTGGGCAGTCCTCATATGGGACTGCTTATTTTTATACTATAATTTTGAAAAGGATGAATCACTATGCTTGGAAAAACTCTGAATTCTATTGAATTTGTGTCTGCCTTTGACCCGGAAGTTGCCGGTATGATGAACAATGAAATGCTGCGTCAGCAGGACGGTCTGGAGCTGATCGCTTCTGAGAACTTTGCCTCTCCTGCGGTCATTGCAGCTATGGGTTCTATCCTTACGAACAAGTATGCTGAAGGTCTGCCCGGAAAGCGTTACTATGGCGGCTGTCAGTGCGTTGACGAGTTGGAGAATCTTTGTATCGAGAGAGCCAAGGAATTGTTCGGTGCAGAGTTTGCCAATGTGCAGCCTCACTCCGGTGCGCAGGCGAATATGGCAGTGCAGATTGCCCTTTTGCAGCCGGGTGACACCATCATGGGCATGAGCCTGGCAAATGGCGGCCATCTGACTCACGGTAGTCCTGCCAATATTTCCGGTAAGTATTTTAATGCTGTTTCCTATGATGTTAACCCAGAGACCGGTTTGATCGACTATGACCAGATCCGTGACATGGCAAGAAAGTGCCAGCCTAAGTTGTTGATTGCCGGAGCTTCCGCATATCCCAGAGCCATCGATTTCAAGATCTTTGCAGATATTGCTCATGAAGTGGGTGCGCTGCTCATGGTGGATATGGCCCATATTGCCGGCTTGGTTGCCGGCGGTGCTCATCAGAGCCCTGTGCCTTATGCGGACATTGTTACCACTACTACCCATAAGACGCTGCGTGGCCCCAGAGGCGGCTTGATCCTGGCTAAGGAAGAGTTTGCCAAGAAGCTGAATTCCGGCGTATTCCCCGGCACTCAGGGCGGCCCGCTGGAGCACGTCATTGCAGCAAAGGCCATCTGCTTGAAGGAGGCTATGCAGCCTGAATTTAAGGAGTATGCCCACAATGTGGTTAAGAATGCTAAGGTTATGGCGTCCAGCCTGTTGGAAGAGGGCTTTGATCTTGTTACCGGTGGCACGGATAATCATCTGATGCTGGCTGATCTGCGACCCATGAACATTACCGGTAAGGAGCTGCAGATCCGCTGTGATGCAAACCATATCACATTGAATAAGAATGCCATTCCCAATGACCCCGAAAAGCCCACCATTACCAGTGGCGTTCGTATTGGTACTGCTGCTGTGACGACCAGAGGCTTGGGTGAGGCAGAGATGAAGAAGATCGCTCACTGTGTGGCACTGACCGCCCGTGACTTTGAGGGCACGCAGAAAGAAGTTCACGAGACCGTGGCGCAGATCTGCGAGCAGTTCCCCCTGTACAGGTAAATGCCTAAAAACGACTCCCAATGGGAGTCGTTTTTGTATTGGTCGCAGCAATGAAAAAGCCCACCCGATAGGGTGGACTTTTCTTTTTGGTGGAGCCGACGGGAGCTGATTTGCATCTGCGCTTTGCGCAGATAATTGTTTCGCTCCGTCTAGCCGTCGCGAGCAACAGTTCACCGAACTGTTGCATTTAGATCGGTTCAACTCCCTTGTCTGAACACCTATACCAAAAACAAAAGCCCACCCGATAGGGTGGACTTTTCTTTTTGGTAACAGTTGCTAATAATGATACGGTTTCGTATGGTTGCATTAGGGTTGCATCGGAGCTGCAACCCTCGGTGAGAAAAATGCAACCCTCGTAAAAGGAGTTAGACAAATTGGAATTGGTCATTCCGCGCAGATGTAGTAATCCTGGGAGCAGGTGCGGAATTCCTCCAACCGCTCCTTAATTCAGGGAACAAGGCGCTCACCCGACCCCGGTCCCGGACCAGGGGATCGATGTAGCGTTTTTTCGCCGTGACCCGGTAGGAGAATTCTCCCGGCTCGTCTACCCGGAACACCCGGGCAAGCCGGCAGAAGCTTTCCCAATCCTCTTTGGGCAGCTTTTGAATCACCCGGGGCTCATCGGTATACAAGTCTTGCCGGGTAATGATATTTTCATCCAGCGCCTTTTTCAGCAGCTGGCTCAGCCGCTCCATGGCGTATCGGTCCTCGTCGCAGATATAAACTTTGCCGCAGGCAAGGGCCATGTCAGCAAAATCCAAAGCGGCTTGTGAAGAGGTAAATACCAATTCTTCGATACCATCCTCGTTGACATCCACCACCAGCGCGTCGTACATGGGTTGCACATTCCTTGAAAAGCCGTAATGGATGCCGTTGCTAAGGGTATACTCCAGCCTGTCAGCGCACAGCCGGGGAGAGGGACAGTCGGCAAGGGGATAGCGG
>JAZSFE010000026.1:0-33024 GCA_045532105.1 Faecousia sp. | reverse complement strand
CGACCTTCTGGCCGTTGGCATTCAGGTAGTCGATAACTTCTTCAGCAACGTCGCAGAAAGAACCCATGCACACGATCACGCGGTCAGCGTCGGCAGCGCCGTAGTAGTTGAACAGCTTGTAGTCAGTGCCCAGCTTTTCGTTGACCTTGTTCATGTACTTCTCAACCACTGCGGGCAGGGCGTTGTAGTACTTGTTGCAGGCCTCGCGGTGCTGGAAGAAGATGTCGTCATTTTCGTGAGAGCCGCGCATTGCGGGACGCTCGGGGTTCAAAGAGTGCTTGCGGAAAGCTTCCACAGCCTCCATGTTGGTCATTTCCTTCAGATCCTCGTAGTCCCAGATAGCGATCTTCTGGATCTCATGGGAGGTACGGAAACCGTCGAAGAAGTTAATGAAGGGAACGCGGCCCTCGATGGAAGCCAGGTGTGCAACAGCACCCAGGTCCATAACTTCCTGCACGTTGGATTCTGCCAGCATGGCAAAACCGGTCTGACGGCAGGCGTAAACGTCGGAGTGGTCACCGAAAATGTTCAGAGACTGAGCAGCGACGGTACGGGCGGAAACGTGGAACACGCTGGGCAGCAGCTCGCCGGCGATCTTGTACATATTGGGGATCATCAGCAGCAGACCCTGGGAAGCGGTATAGGTGGTGGTCAGAGCACCGGCGGCCAGAGAGCCGTGAACAGTACCGGCAGCACCGGCTTCGGACTGCATTTCCACAACCTTGACGGTATCGCCAAAGATGTTCTTCCGGCCGGCAGCAGACCACTGGTCCACATTGTCAGCCATGGGGCTGGAAGGGGTAATGGGGTAGATGCCAGCTACTTCAGTAAAGGCGTAGCTAACGTGGGCGGCAGCGGTATTGCCGTCCATTGTCTTGAATTTTCTTGCCAAGATAAAATACCTCCTAATAGTATTCAAATTTCGTCCAATACATCATATCACTTTCTGCCCCGTTTGTAAAGCCGTTAAGAGGGGAGTTTTCCGGAAAAAAGTGCATAAAAAAACAGCATTTGTCGGAATGTGTTTCCGGCAAAGGAGATATTTGGAGAGATTTCGGGAGAGAAAAAGAAAATGATTGAGTTTTTTGCATAAATGGAGTATGATGTAAAAAATGACACAAAGGGGGAAGAAGCATGATCTGCAGCATCCGAACATTGGGGATCACGGGCATCCGTGGCGCCGGCGTGACGGCAGAATGTTATATTTCCAACGGACTTCCCAGCTTCGATATTGTGGGACTTCCGGATGCAGCGGTCAAGGAGGCCCGGGAGCGGGTACGGGCGGCTGCCAAGAATAGTGCAATGTCTTTCCCCACCAGCCGCATTACGGTGAATCTTGCCCCTGCCAATTTGAAAAAAGTAGGCACGCACTACGATCTGCCGATTTTGCTGAGCATTCTCTGCGCGGCGGGCAGTGTACGCAAGCCAAAGTCTACCAGCGCCTTTTTGGGCGAGGTGAGTCTGGACGGAAAACTTCGGCCTGTTTCCGGCGTTTTGCCCATGGCATTGGCTGCCAAGCGGGAGGGTATTCAGGCCTTGTTCGTGCCGGCACAAAATGCTGCCGAGGCCACGCTGGCCCGGGGCCCTGCGGTTTATGGCATTGAAAATGTGGCCCAGCTTATTGGTGCATTAAATGGGGAAGTTACCTTAACACCGGAGCCTTTGTGGGAACCGGAAATGGATTCACAGGTTGCTGCGGATTTCAAGGATGTGTTCGGGCAGGAGAATGTCAAGCGGGCGCTGGAAATTGCCGCAGCCGGTAGCCACAATGTGCTGCTCATTGGCCCTCCCGGCTCGGGCAAGAGTATGCTTAGTAAGCGTTTGCCCTCCATATTGCCGGATATGACCTGGGAAGAAGCTTTGGAGGTCAGTCAAATTTATTCTGTTATGGGACTTCTGACTGCGAAAGAACCTTTGGTGACCCATCGGCCTTTCCGTGCGCCCCATCATACTATTTCCAATGCTGGTCTTGCCGGTGGCGGCACGAACCCTAAGCCGGGCGAGATCTCCATGGCTCATAAGGGTGTGCTGTTTTTGGACGAGCTGCCGGAATTTAAGAAAGATACTTTGGATATGATGCGTCAGCCTCTGGAGGATGGTCAGGTGACCATCTCCCGAGTCAGCGGTGCGGTGACTTACCCCGCGGAATTCATGCTGGTTTGTGCCATGAATCCCTGCAAATGTGGTTGGTATGGTGATCCGTCTGGGAAATGCACTTGTTCTGAAAGTATGGTGCAGAATTATCAAGGCCGGATCTCCGGCCCGCTCCTTGACCGTATTGACATTATTGTGGAAGTGCCGGCTGTGCATTACGACGATCTTCGCACTCGGGCGGAGACAGAACCCTCTGCAGCCATTCGGGAGAGGGTCAATGCCGCCCGTGAGCGGCAGCACGCACGGTTTTCCCAGGACGGCAATATGTGCAACGCACGCATGGGCCCCGAGGAAATGCGGCAATTCTGTGTGCTCAGCGAGGAATGCAGCGATCTGATGAAGCAGGCTTTTGAAGCCATGAATCTCACGGCCCGCAGCTATGACCGCATTTTGCGTGTGGCGCGTACCATTGCGGATCTGGAGGGAAGCTTGGAGATCGAGCCCAGCCATATTGCGGAAGCCATTCAGTACCGGACAACGAGTTTAGGAAATCAATAAAGCGAGGAAACAGTTTTGAACGAGATTCTTTTGATGAAATTGGGCGAGATCGTCCTCAAGGGCGCGAATAAGCGTCAGTTTGAGGGCAAGCTGCGGCAGAATGTTCGCCGCCGTATGAAGGCCTATGGCGATTTCGATGTGTATATCATGCAGTCCACAGTGTATGTAGAGCCTAAGGCGGAAGATTGTGATATTGAGGGAGCGTGGGAGGCTTGCCACAGCATTTTTGGTGTGGTCAGCCTGTGCCGCTGCCGTCCTTGCGAAAAGACTTTGGACGCAATTTTTAACGCAGTGGAAGAATATTTGGGTGATGACTTGGATTGCGCAAACTCTTTTAAGGTGGAGTCTAAGCGCTCTGACAAGCAGTTCCCCATGACTTCTATTCAGCTTTCTCAGGAGATCGGTGGCCGGTTGGCAGAAGCGCACCCCCATGTGCAGGTGGATGTGCATAAGCCTGAGTATACCGTTTATGTGGAAGTGCGGGATCTGGCGGCCTATGTCCATGGCCCGGCAGAGCCGGGTGCGGGCGGTCTGCCTACCGGTGTAGGCGGACGCTCTATGTGTCTGCTCAGCGGTGGCATTGACTCTCCTGTGGCGGCCTATATGATCGCCAAGCGGGGTGTGGAGATCGAATGTGTGCACTTTTTCTCTTACCCGTATACTTCACAGCTTGCCAAGGATAAGGTATTGGAACTTGCAAGATTGGTAACTCGCTTCAGTGGCAGAATGACTGTGAATATCGTATCCTTTACGGAAATTCAGGAGGCTATCCGGGATAATTGCCCCGAGGAATATTTCACCCTTATCATGCGCCGGTTCATGATGGAGATCTCCCAGCGGCTGGCCCGGCAGGATGGTTGCGGTTCGCTGATTACCGGTGAAAACCTGGGCCAGGTGGCATCTCAGACTATGGAGGCTATGGCAGTTACCGGCGCAGTGGTGGATATGCCGGTATTCATGCCGCTGATCGGTATGGATAAGGAGGAGATCGTCACCATCGCCCGGAAGATCGGCACTTTGGAAACCTCTATTTTGCCCTATGAGGTTTGCTGTACGGTATTTACCCCCAAGCACCCCAAGACCAAGCCCAGCTTGGGACAGGTGGTGCATGCAGAGCGAAATCTTGATAGGGAAGCGCTTATAGAAAAGGCACTTCAAAATGTGGAAAAGGTGACGGTGAAATACCATGATGAGCCAAGCTTGTGATGTGATTTCCGCCCTTGCAGGGAAGACTTTGGCCACGGCAGAAAGCTGTACCGGCGGCGGTATTGGCGCTGCGCTGACGGCTGTGCCCGGTAGCTCTGCGGTGTATAAGGGCGGGATCATCAGCTATTGCAACGAGGTTAAAAATGCCCTGTTGAATGTGGATATGCAGTTGCTCAGCACCCATGGCGCGGTGTCTGCACCGGTGGCGCAAGCTATGGCTTTGGGAGCGAGAAAAGCACTGCAGACAGATATTGCAGTGTCTGTCACAGGTCTTGCAGGTCCGGGTGGCGATGAATTTGATAACCCTGTGGGTACTGTTTTTCTCGGCTATGCCGATGAAACGGTGACCCTTTGGGAAGAGCATCATTTTTCCGGAAGTCGAGAGGAGATCCGCAATCAGGCTGTGGCGGCCGCATTGGAGCTTATATTAAAACAGCAAGGATAACAAAATCCCCGAAATGCAAATGCATTTCGGGGATTTCTTATGTTATTTTGGGGAGTAGTTGACCTGGACACTCAGCTCTTTCAATGCGGTAACATTTTTCACCGGGTTGTTGGTGATGTCTACCCGAATGAGGTTGGAGCATTTTGTCAACGGGGTGATACTGGAAATGGAATTATTGTCCAGCACCACGGTGTTGAGACTGCTCATGCCCTCCAATGGGGAAACATCCTTCAGCTGATTGTTGGAAGCATCCAGCATGACCAGCGCGCAGCTTGTGGGGAGCGCAGGAAGTGCAGTCAGCTTGTTGTAGGATACATTCAGCGTTTGCACCTTGGTCAGCACAGAGAGCGCGGAAATGCTGCTTATGGAGTTGTTGGAAAGATTCAGTTCCGTCAGCGCTGTGTTCACAGAAAGAGAATCGGCAGTGGTAAGTTTATTGTGATCGGCAATCAGCTTTACCAAATTGGTCATGCCGCTTAAACCTTCAAGGTTTTCAATGCTGTTGTGGGAAATATCCAGCTCGGTCATCGAGGTGAGACCTGCCAGTGCGTCCAAAACAGTAAGGGAGTTGTAGGAAACATTCAGCTTTGTCAGCTTGGAAAGGCTGGCTAAGTAGCTTAAATTGGTCAGGGCATTTTGAGAAAGGTTCAGTTCCTTCAGCTCCAGCATGTTGGATAGGGCGGAGGCATCGCGAATGGCATTCGAGCTAAGATCCAATGTTTCCAGCTTGTCTGCGCCGGATAGGTTATGTATGCTGGAGAGCATACAGTTTTTCAGCGTCAGGTGCTTCAGCTTGGGCATGGTGCCGATGGTGGCAAGATCTTGAGTTGATATGCTGCAATCAGTGATAGACAGCGTTTCCAAATTTGCCAGTGCTGCAAAACTTTGGAAATCAGTAAATCCACCGCCGGGGATCACCAGTTCCGTCAAATAGGGGAAATACTGCAGGTCTGACAGAGTGGCGCATCCTTGGGGGAGAGTCAGCGTGGTGATCTTCCAAAGGTCGCTGGTCATCAGCTTGGCGTCGGCGGTGATACCCAGGGCCTCCCGCACTTGTGCATCCAGTGCAGCGTCGGCAAGAGTAACTTCTTCCACTACGCCGCCCAGTGTGTAGCCGAAAATGGAAAGAGGACTGACAAGTCCGTTTTCTCCAATGCTTACAGCGTACATGGTTGTTTCGCCGGATTCCAGGGCAATGCCGGATTCGTAGCGATCTTTATGGATGGAAGGGTATTCTCCGTCACAGGACACATAAAGTGTGCCGCCGGAGCTTTCTACGGTAACTGTGATGTACTGATTATAAAAACCGGGAGTGGGGCTGACCACAGGAGCGCTGGGGCGAAGCGCGTCCAGCTGTTCTTTAAATTCCGGATTTGCCTGGTCCAGCATAGTCACGGCATCCAGCAGTTTATCCTGCTCCACATAGGTCTGGCATAGGGCAATATATAATTCTACAGAGCCACCGGAGGCAATGGCGTTGGACAGAGCATATTCCGCTTGCGTGTAATTGCCGTTTTGCCGGTGCACTTCGGCCAGTTCAATGGCCACTTGTGCGTTGTTGCCGGATTGGCGGTAGGCAAGGTCGTACAACCAGGAAGCGGCGCTATGATTCCCGTTATGTTCCAGGATCCGTGCCTGACTAAGCAACATATCTCTTGTAAAGCCGGTATCATACACAAAAAGATACCAACAAATACTGCAAACTGTTATGATTGCAAGCACGATTGGCAGGATCCGTTTCCACGCTTTCATAAAACTACGACCTTTCGATTCATTCTGACATAAATTATACTTGGCGGGAACTATGATGTCAAGGACTGGGATAAAAATGGAAATTACTTCGCCCTATTGCGCCAAATTCCAGGTGTGAATACCTGTTAAGATAGGCGCAGGAGGGCGTTATATATGGGGGAAAACAAAAAACAATGGATCGCGGCCTTTGTTATGGGGGCTTTGCTGCCGGGGTTGGTGTTCCGTATTGCCACATCGGCATTGGTATATTCTCAGGTCGATGGGCAGACGACGCAAAAGCCGGTAGTTGAAAGCACACAGGCAGTAGAGCAGATTGAGGAGATTTATGAGATCCCGGTGCTCAATGGCCAGGTAGTGCAGATGATGGATATGGATGCTTACTTAACCGGCGTGCTTTTGGCGGAGATGCCCGCTGATTTTCATGAGGAAGCTTTGATGGCGCAGGCCGTGGCGGCGCGTACTTGTACGCTGCAGTGTGTACAGGGGCGGCAGAAACATGAGGGCAATGCCATATGTACAGATCCAGCCTGCTGCCAGGCTTATATGTCTCCGGAGGATTACCGAAGTGATGGCGGGGAGGAAGAAAAGATCCAAAAAGTTTCCAAGGCGGTGGCGCAGACTACCGGCGAGTATTTGACTTACCAGGGGAAACTGATAGAAGCGACATATTTTTCCTGCTCCGGAGGCAGAACAGAGGATGCGGTGGCAGTATGGGGTACGGACGTGCCCTATCTGCAATCCGTGGAAAGTCCGGGAGAGGAACAGGCAGAATCATATACAAATACCGTTACTTTCACAGCGGAGCAGCTGGCCAAATGTTTAGGAAGAACGCTTGAGGGTGACCCATCGGTGTGGCTGGGGAAGGTGCAGCGTACCCGGGGCGGCGGGGTGGCCACCATGGTGCTGGCAGGAAAAACTTATACAGGTACGGAGCTTCGCGGTTTGCTTGACCTATATTCTACTGCCTTTACTATGCAGGCAAAAGATGGCTGTATAGTGGTGACCACTTCCGGAAGAGGGCATCGGGTGGGTATGAGCCAGTATGGCGCGCAGGCTATGGCACAGACCGGGAACGATTATACACAGATCCTTGCTTATTACTATCCGGGTACGGAATTGACAAATATGGTCCATTAAGATAGAATAAGGTCAGAAAAACCCGAAGGAGGATCTGTATGCCGATCCGGATACCCAATGATCTGCCCGCCGCAGCGGCGTTGCAGCAGGAAAATATTTTTGTTATGCCTCATAATCGGGCAGTGCAGCAGGATATCCGTCCGTTGGAGATCGTGCTGTTGAATCTGATGCCCACAAAGATCACAACAGAGACTCAGCTCAGTCGGCTTTTGGGCAATACACCTTTGCAGGTGAATTTGGAGCTGATGCATACTACCTCCCATGTGGCGAAAAATGTGTCACAGGAGCATATGCTTTCTTTTTATAAGAGCTTTGAGGAGTTGAAGGACCGGAAGTTTGACGGCATGGTCATTACCGGCGCACCTGTGGAGAAGATGGATTTTGAGCAGGTGGATTATTGGCAGGAGCTTTGTCAGATCATGGAGTGGAGTAAGACCCATGTACATTCCACATTCCATATTTGTTGGGGCGCTCAGGCGGGACTTTATTACCATTATGGCGTGCCCAAGCGGGATCTGCCCGAGAAACTTTTTGGTGTATATCCCCATACAGCGGATTATAAACGGGCAATTTTGCTCCGGGGTTTTGATGATACATTCTGGGCCCCCCATTCCCGCCATACTACGGTTGCGCGGGAGGACATTGAGGCGGTTCCGGAGCTTAAGATTTTGGCATCTTCCCAGCAGGCAGGCGTATATGCAGTGATGACCAAGGGTGGCAGACAGATCTTTGTCACCGGTCATTCGGAGTATGATCCCGAAACCTTGAAAACCGAGTACTTGCGGGACAAGTCCCAGGGCCTGCCCATTAGTGTTCCGGAAAATTATTTCCCGGAGGATGACGATACCAAAGAGCCTTTGGTTCGTTGGCGCAGTCATGCTAATTTGCTGTTTTCTAACTGGCTGAATTATTTTGTATATCAGACCACACCTTACGACATTATGTCCATTGGCGATGAGGAGTAAATAGGTACTATTTTGGTTGGCGCAGCATAGAATGTGTTCGGTTACAGGAAAATGGGCGCTAAAAGTACTTATTATCAGCGGTCGGCCTGCTTCTACAGCGGGCAGATCTGTTACCCATCAACAAACGGCGCGCTGCAAAGAATGCAGCGCACCGAAATTTATTGAATTAAAGCTTTGCGTAGGTTTTGTCCAGAAAACGCTGGGCGTTGATGACTGCGCGTTTATGCGTTCCGGAACCGATCTGACCGGCCTCATCAAAAGCACGAATGTCAAAGGTGACGATCTTTCCTTCCACGGCAGTAACCTCTGCCTCAGCACGAACGTCCATGCCCACCGGAGTAGCGGCAGTGTGCTGAATGTTCAGCTCGATGCCTACGGAGCTTTCTGCTTCATCAAGGCCGGATGCAATGGCCTCGCAGGCGGCCCCTTCCATGAGCGCTACCATACAAGGAGTGGCATATACAAGCAGGGAACCGGAGCCAACCTCGAGAGCGGTGTCTTCCCGTTCAGCGGTGGTGCAGGCAGTACCTTTCATTCCAACTTCAATATTCATAAATTTCACAACCTTTCTACGCACCAATATATCCCAGAAATTCCGGTGTGTCAACAAAAAACGGTTGCTATTTTCTGCCTGTGGGCATATAATGAATTTAATAAACAAACAGGAGCGTCGAATTATGGCATTGAATGAGAAGTTGAACCTGACCATGCTCTGCGACTTTTATGAGCTGACCATGGGCAACGGATATTTTGAAAAAGGCTATAAGGATCAGATCTGCTATTTTGACCTGTTTTTCCGCCGTTGCCCCGACGGTGGTGGCTTTGCTATTGCCGCAGGCTTGCAGCAGGTGATCGACTATATTCAGCAGCTGCATTTTAGCGATGAGGATATTGCATATCTGCGGGGGAGAAAGATCTTCAGCGAGGGATTTTTGGAATATCTTGCTAATTTCAAGTTTACCGGTGATATTTGGGCAGTGCCTGAGGGCACACCGGTATTCCCCAAAGAGCCCATTATTACCGTGCGCGCTCCGGCTATTGAAGCGCAGCTCATTGAGACATTCCTGCTCCTTTCCGTCAACCACCAGAGCCTTATTGCTACGAAGGCCAACCGTGTGGTGCGGGCGGCGGAAGGGCGTACAGTGTTGGAGTTCGGTTCTCGTCGTGCCCAGGGCGCGGATGCGGCCATTTTGGGTGCAAGAGCAGCCTATATCGGCGGTTGTGACGGTACGGCCTGTACCATTTCTGATCAGCTTTACGGTGTTTACGCCGGCGGCACTATGGCTCATGCCTGGGTGCAGATGTTTGACTCGGAATATGAGGCATTTAAGGCTTATTGCGAAATGTATCCCAATAATGCAACGCTTTTGGTGGATACCTATAATACCTTAAAATCCGGTATTCCCAACGCTATCCGCGCCTTTAACGAGGTGCTGAAGCCTAAGGGTATTACCAAATGCGGCATTCGGTTGGACTCCGGTGATATGGCATATCTGACCCAAAAGGCCAGAAAAATGCTGGACGATGCCGGCTGGACGGAGTGTAAGATCTCTGTATCTAACTCTTTGGACGAATATATTATTCAGGATCTGCTCCGCCAGGGCGCGAAGATCGATATGTTCGGTGTGGGCGAGCGGCTGATCACAGCCAGAAGCGAGCCGGTGTTCGGCGGTGTTTACAAGTTGGCAGCGGTGGAGCGCAAGGATGGCACAGTGCAGCCGAAGATCAAGATCTCTGAGAATGTGGGTAAGATCACCAACCCGCATTTTAAGAAACTCTATCGTTTCTTTGGCAATGATACCGGCAAGGCGATTGCCGACTACCTGTGCGTCTATGACGAGAAGGTAGATGACAGTAAGGATATGGAGATTTTCGATCCTGAGGCGACCTGGAAGACCAAGACGGTGTATAATTTCACTGCAAAGGAGCTGCAGGTCCCGGTGTTCAAGGATGGAAAACTGATTTATCAGTGTCCGGAGCTTAGTGAGATCCGTCGGTATTGCCTGGAGCAGGTGGATACGCTGTGGGATGAAGTAAAGCGTTTTGACAATCCGCACACCTATTATGTGGACTTGAGTCAAAAGCTGTGGGATATTAAGTATCGACTGCTTAAGAACAAGGGCGCACAGGAGTGATCGGTTGTGAGCTGGAAGGTTTATGTGCTGCGTTGTGGTGACGGGAGTCTCTACACCGGTATCACAACAGATGTGGAGCACAGGCTTGCCATGCACCGTTCGGGCAAGGGAGCGAAATACACCCGCGGCCGCGGCCCGCTGGAGCTTGTGTATTGCCGGGATTGCGGCGATCATTCTCAGGCGCTTAAGGAAGAATTGCGGATTAAGGCACTGCCTAAGGAAGAAAAGTTAAAGTTAATTGAAGAATAAAAGCACCGGCTGCAACGCAGCCGGTGCTTTTAGTATGTGTTCTTTAGACTTTCTGCTCGCAGTAAATGCAGCGGTGGATACCGGCAGCTTTGTCTGTGAGTTTGGCGATTTGGGGCAGCTCCTGCTCCACTTGGCAAATGCACTTGGGGTTGCTGCAGGTCCGGTCATAAACAAAGTCAGTGGTATCAATGGGCGCTTTGCAAGGATCGTCCTGAGCTTCTTTCAAAAGCTTCAAGATCAGCGCCATGCGCATAAATTTACCGTTCAGTGCCTGGCGGAAGTAAGCGGCCCTGGGATCGTCGTCCACCAGTACGCTGATCTCATTGACCCGGGGCAGGGGATGCAGCACACACATTCTTTCCTTGGCAAGCTCCATTTTCTCGGCAGTGAGGATGTAACTGTTCTTCAGCCGTTCATACTCTTCAAGGTCGTCAAAGCGCTCCTGCTGGATGCGGGTCATGTACAGTACGTCCAGTCCGGGCATGGCCTCCTCCAAAGAGCTGACCTCTTCGTAGGGGATATTGTGCTTTTCAAGAACGTTGAAACGGATGTAGCTGGGGAGTTTCAGTTCCTCGGGGGAGATGAGCACAAAGCGAATGCCCTCGTACCGGCTCATAGCCTCTATGAGAGAGTGCACAGTACGGCCGTACTTCAGATCGCCGCAAAGGCCGATGGTCATGTTATTCAGTCGACCGATTTCTCGGGAAATGGTCAAAAGGTCTGCTAAGGTTTGGGTGGGGTGATTATGACCACCGTCACCGGCGTTGATCACGGGGACGGATGCATTGCGGGAAGCCACATAGGGTGCGCCCTCCCGAGGGTGGCGAATAGCCATAATGTCGCTGTAGCAGGAAAGAATCTTGGCGGTGTCAGCCATGCTCTCGCCCTTGGAGGCGGAAGAAGAACTGGCTTGACTGAAACCCAGGACGGTGCCGCCCAGTTCCAGCATGGCAGCCTCAAAGCTCAGGCGCGTGCGGGTGGAAGGCTCAAAGAACAAGGTGGCCAGCTTTTTGTATTTGCAGCTTTCCCGATAGGTTTCGGGATGGGCGATAATGTCCTTGGCAGTGCAGATCAGCTCGTCCAGCTCCTGCACGGAAAAATCTAAAATGCTGATAAGACTTCTCATATTATTTCGCTCCGTTTACAGCCAGATAATTCTTGATCCGGGTGACATTCTCTTCGTTGGCGGGATCTTCTTCCAGGTATTCAATGATGTCGTACACATCTACCACGGAGTACACGGGGAAACCGAATTCTTCTTCGATCTCCTGCATAGCGCCCTTTTCACCCTGACCCTTTTCTTTTCGGTCAACCATGACGAAAGTTGCAGCTACTTTCACATCCTTCAGTCCGCTGAGGATGGACATGGATTCACGAATGGCAGTACCGGCAGTAATCACATCCTCCACGATGACGATCTCTTCACCCGCCTGGGGCACATAGCCGACGAACACACCGCCTTCGCCATGGTCCTTGGCTTCCTTGCGGTTAAAGAAGAAGGGGACGTTCAATCCGTTTTTGGAAAGGGCCACCGCAGCAGAAACGGCAATGGAGATACCCTTGTAGGCCGGTCCGTAGAGGACAGTGGGCTTGTTGCCGACCTTGTCAAAATATGCTTTGGCGTAAAATTCGCCCAGCTTTGCGATCTCCTCACCGGTTTTGATCATGCCGGCATTGATAAAGTAGGGGATCTTTCTGCCGGACTTTGCGGTAAAGTCGCCAAATTTCAAAACGCCTGCGCCTTGCAGGAATTGGATAAATTCTCTTTTATAGCTTTCCATAGGAGTTCTCCTTTATGATGAATATGACAGCAAATTTGCTTAGTTATGCTGTGTTTGAGATCCGGTGGGGTTATCGATGCTGTATCCTACGTTGACCAGGTGGTCTGCAACACGCTCCAGGCCGGCAACAGTGGAGGTGTAGTAGGGACTGTGGGTTACACTACAGCTTCCTTCTGCCAAACGGGTATAGTGTTTCGCGGTAAGTGTTTTTTTCAAATCATCCACACGGTTTTCGTGTGCGGTGAGGTTCGGCAGCAAGGCGCGATCCAGGTTTTCAAATGTTTGTCTGGTGACGCGGAACATGGAAAGAACTTCATCGCACATGCTGCTGATCTCTGCCATGGCTTGCTGGGAGTAGGAAAGATTTTTTTGCTGCATTTCCTGGTTGATTTCCATAAAATTCACTGCATGGTCGCCGATTCGCTCCAAGTCGTTCAGAACATGGAAGTAAGAGCCAATCAGGGCTTCGTTGCCGGAGTCCAAATGTGCAGTTGAGAGCTTGATGAGGAATGTGCTGAGGGCACTGTTTGTAAAGTCGATAATCTTTTCGATCTCATTAATTTTTTCGTTATATTCAGAAGAGCGCGTTTGCAATGCTTTAAAGGAAAGGGAAGTGGATTCTTCTGCAAGCTGCATCATATAGTCGATCTCTTGCTTGACCTGGGACATGGCAGCGGAGGGCATTGCCAGCATGTGGTCGTCCACAAAGCGCAGGCTGTGATGGGTTGGCGTTTCTGCTTTGTCATGGATAACAAGCTTGGAGAAGCTCACCAGTTGTTTTGCAAACGGGAGTAGGATGCAAGTTGTGGATACATTGAAGATCACGTGGAATGCAGATACACGCATCTGCAGGGACATGGCATCGCTGCCGGGGAAGAAAGAACTGAGCAGATTGATGATTGGCTGCCGGAAGATCCAGATGACAGCGGTAAAAAGAAGTGTACCAATCACATTAAAGGTAAAGTGGATCAGCGCGACCCGCTTGGAGTTGGCGTTTGCATTGGCGGATGCCAAAAGCGCTGTGACACAGGTGCCGATATTGGCACCCAACACGATGAAAAGCGCCAGATCCAGTTGCATGACACCGGTTCCGACCATGGTGATGACCACACCGGTGGCAGCAGAGGAGCTTTGGATTAGTGCGGTGAAGATCGCGCCTACAAGAATCAGCAGCAAGGGGAAGTCGATAACGCTGAAAATATTTGTGAACAGGTCCTTGACCAAAGCGTTTCCGAAAGCATCTTTGCTGCTCATGATGCTTAGTCCCACAAAGATAAGGCCCAAACCGGTGCACAGATAGCTGGCAATTTTTAGCTTTTCCTTTTTGGAGAAGCTCATCATCACACCGACAAAAGCCAAGAAATACATGGCCATATCGAAATAATCATTCTTTAATGCCACGAGAACGCCGGTGATGGTCGTGCCGATATTGGCACCCATAATAATGGGTGTTGCTTGCATCAGAGTCATGACTCCGGCATTTACAAGGCCGATGACCATAACAGAGGTAGCAGAGGAACTTTGAACAATGGCGGTTACAGCAGCGCCAACGCCAACACCGGAGAAACGGTTGCCTGCAATTTTGCTCAGAAGCTTTTGCATACCGGCACCGGCGCTCTGTTCCAGTGCTTCGCTCATATAATTCATGCCGACAATAAAGATGCCGACACCGGCAAGCAGCCAGATCAGACTTTGAATCAGTTGTAAAATTTCTTCGCTAGTAAACATGTTTTTGCTCCTTAATGTGCGGAAATTTATTCGTCGCAGAATTCCGCTACACAGCGCTCGTAAGCGGCAACCGGGTCGGCTGCTGCTGTGATGGGTCTGCCCACCACGATGTAGTCAGAGCCGATCTCCTTGGCAGCGGCGGGAGTCATGACCCGCTTCTGATCGCCGATGTCGCCGTCAGCAAAGCGCACACCGGGGGTGATGGCCAAGAAATTCTTGCCGCACACATCATGCACCTTGCCTGCTTCCAGAGGGGAGCAGACAACGCCGTCAAGACCAGCGTTTTTGGCGGTTTGAGCATAGTGCATAACGACCTTGTCGATAGGTTCTTTGATCAGCAGATCCCGCTCCATAGCTTCCTGGTCGGTGGAAGTCAGCTGAGTAACGGCAATGAGCAGGGGGCGGGTGCCGTCTTCCCGGGTCAGGCCCTCCAATGCGCCCTGCATCATGGCAGTAGCACCGGCAGCATGCAGGTTTGTAATATCTACATCCAGATTTCGAAGAACGCTCATGGCCTTTTTCACGGTGTTGGGAATATCATGCAGCTTCAGATCCAGAAAGATCTTATGGCCGCGGGCCTTGATTTCTTTTACAATGCTGGGGCCTTCGGCATAATAAAGCTCCATGCCGATCTTTACAAAGGGTTTCCGGCCGGTGAACTTGTCCAGAAAAGCAAAGGTTGCTTCTGCAGACGCAAAGTCACAGGCGACGATTACATCTTTACCCATTATTTTGTACCTCCGATAATATCACTTAGGTTTTCAATGTTGTATTTTGCCATAACGGCGGGCAGATCCCGCACAATATCGCGGCAGATGTAGGGATTGACCAGGTTAGCTGCGCCCACCTCTACGGCGGTAGCGCCCGCCAGCAACATTTCGATCACATCCTCGGCAGAGGACACACCGCCCATGCCGATGACAGGAACGGAAACGGCCTTGGCTACCTGGTAGACCATGCGCACTGCCACAGGGAAAATTGCAGGGCCGGAGAAACCGCCCATAGTGTTGGCAATGACAGGCTTGCGGTTTCTTAGGTTAATACGCATGCCCAGCATAGTGTTAATAAGGCTGATGCCGTCAGCGCCGGCATCTTCGCAGGCTTTTGCAATAGAAACGATGTCGGTGACATTGGGAGAAAGCTTGATAATGACAGGCTTTGTGGTAACAGCTTTGACTGCCCGGGTCACTTCTGCTGCAGCTCCCGGCTGCGTACCGAAACTCATGCCACCACCGTGAACATTGGGGCAGCTGACATTGACTTCCAGCCAACCGACTTGATCTTCTTTGTCCAGTTTTTCACAGGTGTAGGCATAATCCTCCACGGAAAAACCGGAAACATTGGCCATAACCGGCTTGTGAAAGCATTGTTTCAGCTTGGGGAGTTCTTCGGCAATAACCTTATCCACACCGGGGTTTTGCAGACCTACGGCATTGATCATGCCGGCGGTACATTCTGCAATCCGGGGGGTAGGGTTGCCATAACGGGCATCTTTTGTTGTGCCCTTAAAGGAAAATGTGCCCAGCTCATTGATATCGTAAAGCTCTGCAAACTCGTAGCCGTAGCCAAAAGTGCCGGAGGCGGGGATCACGGGGTTACTTAGCTCAATGCCACAAAGAGTTACATTCAATCCCATAAAATTTCCTCCTTCTTCATCACAGGGCCTTCTTTGCAGATGCGCTTAAAGCCGGTGAGGGTCTTGCAGGAGCAGCCCATGCAAGCACCAAAACCGCAGCCCATGCGCTCTTCAAAGCTCATTTGGCCGGATGTGGCGGTGGCTTTATGCACAGCTTTCAGCATGGGCTCCGGGCCGCAGGTGTAGAAATAAGAATATATTTCCGGTAGGGCGTGGGTGACGAAACCCTTTGTGCCATAACTGCCGTCTGCTGTAGTGACAGTAACATCACACCCAAGATCTTTAAATTCTTGTTCGTAAAAAATCTCAGATTTTGTATTAAAACCAAGGATAACGGAAACTTTTTTGCCCTGTTCCATCAGCTTCTTGGCCAGGTTATACATGGGAGGAACACCAACACCGCCACCCAGCAAAACTGGGGCATCTCCGGACAAAGAAAGGTCATAGCCGTTGCCCAGCCCGGTTAAAATATCCAGCGCACAGCCCCTATCCATTTTGGACATGGCTTCCGTACCCTTACCAACCACCTTGTAGACAATCGTAAGACTTTTTTTGTCATAATCACAGACGGAAATAGGTCTGCGCAGGAACATCCCGTCCAGCTGAATGTTCACAAACTGTCCCGGAGCGGTGATTGCAGAGGTGTCGCCGGACAGCACCATTTTATAGACAGATTCCGTCAGCGCTTCATTGCTTAGGATCGTGAAAATGCTTTGTTTCATGGTTTCCTCCTTGTGTATTGCCGGAGCGCGGAAGCGCCCCGGCTACATTGGGATGGTTCGTTATTTTGCGTCGATGGTGGAGACCTTGTTGGTGATCTCCTCCAGAACGTCCAGCACGATGCGGACAGTATCCAGGTTGGAGAACAGTGTTACACCATTTTCAACAGCGCAACGGCGGATATATTCGCCATCTTCATAGTGGATGCCGGACATGATGGCACGGGTGTTGATCACATAGCTGACATAACCGGCGCGGATGGAGTCCAGGATCTCCTCGCTGCCCTCGGACAGCTTGCCCCGTACACGGGTGCGGATGCCATGCTCTTTCAGATAGTTGGCAGTGCCGATGGTGGCTTCAATATTGAAGCCCATTTCGTAGAACCGACGAACCAGAGGCAGGGTCTCCTCCTTGTCTTCGTCGGCCAGAGTCACGATGACCGTGCCGTAGTTCTGCAGATTCATGCCGGAGGCAACAAGTGCTTTGCACATAGCCCGGTGCAGCGTATCGTCATAGCCGATGGCTTCACCGGTGGACTTCATTTCGGGGGACAGGTAAGCGTCCAAACCCTTGATCTTATTAAAGGAGAATACGGGAACCTTGACATAGTAGCGTTCCTTTTCTTCGGGGTACAAACGGAAGATGCCCTGTTCCTTCAGACTCTTGCCCAGGATGACCTCAGTGGCAATGTCTGCCAGAGAGTAACCGGTAGCCTTGCTGAGGAAGGGAACAGTACGGGAAGAACGGGGGTTGACCTCAATGATATAAACATTATCGTTCTTATCCACGATGAACTGGATGTTGTAAAGACCCACAATGCCGATGCCAAGACCCAGCTTTTTGGCGTACTGGAGGATGATGCCCTTCACCTTGTCGGAGATGGAGAAGGTGGGGTAAACGGAAATGGAGTCGCCGGAGTGAACACCGGTGCGTTCCACAAGCTCCATGATGCCGGGAATGAAGACATCCTGTCCATCGCAGATGGCGTCAACCTCCACTTCCTTACCGACGATATATTTGTCCACCAGAACGGGTTTATCTTCGTCGATCTCAACGGCGGTTTTTAGGTAGTGGCGCAGATGCTCGTCTTTGGCAACAATCTGCATAGCGCGGCCGCCCAGCACAAAGGAGGGGCGAACCAGTACAGGATAGCCGATTTCGTTGGCGGCAGCAATGCCGTCCTCAATCTTGGTGACAGCGCGACCCTTGGGCTGGGGAATGTTCAGCTCCCGGAGGATCTTTTCGAAGCTGTCGCGGTTTTCGGCGCGCTCAATTGCAGCACAGTCGGTACCGATGATCTTGACACCCCGCTCCATCAGAGGATGTGCCAGATTGATGGCAGTCTGGCCGCCTAAGGAGGCGATCACGCCCTCGGGCTTCTCAAACTCAATGATGTTCATCACATCTTCAGGGGTCAAAGGCTCGAAGTACAGCTTGTCAGCGGTGGTATAGTCCGTAGAAACGGTCTCGGGGTTGTTGTTGATAATAATGGCTTCATAGCCGGCGTTTTTGATGGTCATGACCGCGTGGACGGTGGAATAGTCAAATTCTACGCCCTGTCCGATACGGATGGGGCCTGCACCCAACACAACGATCTTCTTCTTTTCTGTGAGAACGGAGGTGTTCTCACCGGAATAGGAGGAATAGAAGTAGGGGATATAGGCACCGGTATGGCAGGTATCTACCATGCGGAATACCGGGAACAGACCGTGCTCCTTACGCAGGTTGTATACATCCAGCTCAGTGCAGTTCCACATCCGGGCAACATACTGGTCGCTGAAGCCCATTTTCTTAGCTGCAGTCAACGTATCTACATTCCGGACATTTACTTTCAGAGTTTCCTCCATGTCCACAATGCGCTTGATGGTTTCCAGGAAATAGGGGGTGATCTGAGTGATCTCGTGAATGGTTTCTACGCTGACACCGTGGTAGAACAGTTCAGCAATGGCAAAGATGTTGTCGGAACGGAACTGCTTGATATACTCCAGCAGTTCATCTACGCTCATATTGTCGAATTTGTGATGATAGATATGGTTTGCACCAATTTCCAGGGAACGGATGCCCTTAAGCAGAGATTCCTCCAGAGTAGAACCGATGCCCATAACTTCGCCGGTGGCCTTCATCTGGGTGCCCAGCACATTGGTGGCGGAAGTAAACTTATCAAAGGGGAACCGGGGGAGCTTGGTGATAACATAATCGAGTTTCGGCTCAAAAGAAGCGTTGGTGTTGGCGATCTGGATCTCCTCAAGAGTCATGCCCACAGCGATTTTTGCAGTGACACGGGCAATGGGATAGCCGGATGCCTTGGAGGCCAGGGCAGAGGAACGGGAAACTCTGGGGTTGACCTCAATGAGGTAATATTCGGAGGAATGGGGATTCAAGGCGAACTGAACGTTACAGCCGCCCTCGATCTTCAGCTCCTTGATAAGCTTGATGGCGGAGTCGTTGAGCATCTTCTGGTCGTGGTCACTGAGGGTCATGATGGGTGCGACCACAAGGCTGTCACCGGTGTGAACGCCCACGGGGTCGATGTTTTCCATACCGCAGATGGTGATGGCATGGCCTGCGCCGTCGCGCATGACTTCAAATTCGATCTCCTTATAGCCCTTGACGGACTTTTCAATGAGCACCTGGTGAACAGGGGAGAGCTTAAAAGCATTCATACCTACTTCGATCAGTTCTTCTTCGTTGTTGGCAAAGCCACCGCCGGTACCGCCCAAAGTAAAGGCAGGGCGCAGTACCACGGGGTAGCCAATGCGCTTGGCAGCTTCCTTGGCTTCTTCAATGGAGTAGGTGATCTCAGAGGGAATTACAGGCTCACCAATGGATTCGCACAGCTCCTTAAATAGCTCGCGGTCCTCAGCGCGCTCAATGGATTCGCTGGAGGTACCCAGCAGCTCCACGCGGCATTCCTTCAAAATGCCTTTCTTCTCCAACTGCATGGCAAGATTCAAACCGGTCTGTCCGCCGATGCCGGGTACGATGGCGTCGGGACGCTCGTAACGGATGATCTTGGCTACATATTCAAGAGTCAGAGGCTCCATGTATACCTTGTCGGCAATGGTAGTATCCGTCATAATGGTGGCGGGGTTGGAGTTGACGAGAACTACCTCGTAGCCTTCTTCTTTCAGAGCCAAGCAGGCTTGTGTGCCTGCATAGTCAAATTCAGCAGCCTGGCCGATGACGATAGGGCCGGAGCCGATGATCATAATTTTCTTTAGGTCCTTGCGCTTTGCCATAGTGTACCTCCCGATATATCTTAAACCAAATTATTTTCTTACTTTTTCCATCCATACCAGCTTGCCGTCACAAACGGTAGCCAGGCATTTGCCCCAGACCTTCCAGCCGGTAAAGGGCGTGGATTTGCCCTGAGATTGGAAATCAGCAGGGTCAATATAGTAGTTTTGCCGCAGATCCCAAATGGAAAAGTCGCAGTTCATGGGAATGTGGAACCGCTTTCTGGGATTTGTGACCAGCAGTTCCATGAGCCGCTCCATAGAGATGATGTCCTCTTTCACCAGATAGCTATACAGCAGGGGGAACGCGGTTTCGATGCCCACGATGCCGAAGCTGCTGCCGTCTAAGCCTTTGCTCTTTTCCTCCTCGCTGTGGGGGGCGTGATCGGTAGCGATCATGTCAATGGTGCCGTCCTGAATACCCGCGATGAGTTCTTCCCGGTCTTCCCGGCTGCGCAGAGGGGGATTCATTTTGAATTTGCCGTCTTCCTGCAGGAAACTGTCGTCCATGAGCAGGTAGTGGGGGGCGGTTTCGCAGGTGACATTCAAACCCTCTGCCTTGGCCATGCGGATGAGCTCCACACTTTCCTTGGTGGAGATGTGGCATACATGGTAGGCGCAGCCGGTCTCTTTTACCAACTTCAGATCCCGCTCAATAGGCTTCCACTCACTTTCCGAGCAGATGCCCCGGTGGTGATTGTCCCGGGCATAGTCGCCATCGTGGATATAACCGCCGTTTAACAGGGAGTTGTCTTCACAGTGGGCGACAATGATTCGCTTCAACTGCTTTGCTTTCAGCATGGCAGAACGCATGAGCTCTTCGCTCTGCACGCCCTTGCCATCATCGGAGAAGGCAATGACCTGACCGGCTATGCCGTTCATGTCAGAAAGCTTTTCACCTTTCTGGCCTACGGTGATGGCGCCGTAGGGGTAGATCTTGATCATACCATCCTGCCGGATAAGATCCAGCTGTTTTCTTAAGTTCTCCTTGCTGTCGGGCACGGGGTCCAGGTTCGGCATGGTGCAAACTGCGGTGTAGCCTCCGTGGGCAGCTGCAAGAGAACCGGACAGAATGGTCTCCTTATAAGAAAAACCCGGCTCTCTGAAATGCACATGCACATCACAAAAGCCGGGAACAACAGCATATTCGGAAGAATTGAAAGCACAAAGGTCAACGGAAGAAAGACGGTCAATAACACTGCCGCGAACATTGGCAGGAAAAGCAATGGCCAGCATATTGGTGTTTTCGTTGTGCATTGCCATAGTAGACTCCTTTCAAATTCACATAAGTAAAAAGCAATTTATCGCTCGATATTATACCATGGCAGAGTTTTTTTGTCAATGGTCACAAGGGCGGATTCCGTGGGTTTTCGGCAAGGTTTTTTGTGCTTCTTGACGGAGAATGTTGGGTATGATACCATGCAGGAAAAGGAGGCGGTTGGAATGAGTTTAAAACGGTTGGATCATAAGAAAGTGTTAAAGCTTTTGCCTGATAGAAATAAGCAGGCGCATAAGGGTAATTTTGGACGGATACTTATGCTGTGCGGTAGTGTTGGTTATACGGGAGCTGCTGCTCTTGCGGCTATGGGTGCGCTGCGCACCGGAGCAGGATTGGTGTATTTGGGCGTTCCTGAAAGTATTTATTCCATAGAGGCAGTAAAGCTGAATGAGGCCATTGTATTTCCGCTGCCGGAAGAGCGGGGGATGCTTAGTGAGGCTGCGGTTGCACAACTGTATGATAAACTGCCGAAGATGGATGCGGTGCTTATCGGGCCGGGATTAGGGCAGTCTGCAGGAGTGCTGGCGGTGGTACGCACGGTGCTGGAAACTGCCGAGTGCCCGGTGATTGTGGATGCCGATGGCATAAATGTGCTAGCGAAGCATAAGGATATACTGCGCGAGCGGCATCATTGCACCATTTTGACACCCCATGCGGGAGAGTTTCTGCGGTTGTGGCCGAATGCCTGCGGTGATCGTCAGACGGATGCCATGGCTTTGGCCCGGGATACCGGGGCGATCGTATTGCTGAAAGGGTATCATACGCTGATTACTGACGGTACAGTTTGCTATGAGAACACCACCGGCAATCCCGGTATGGCTACCGGGGGCAGCGGAGATGTTCTGGCCGGCATGATCACCGCCTTGGTTGGTCTGGGGCTGGAGCCTTTGCAGGCGGCAGCCTGCGGAGCGTGGCTCCATGGCAAAGCGGGGGATGTTTGTGCCAAGAGACTGGGTATGTACGGCATGCTGCCCAGCGATATGCTTATGGTGCTTCCGCGACTTATGAAATAAGGCGGCGTTTGAATGAAACGGATCTTATCTTGTGTTTGCCTGGTGGTGCTGCTGTCAGGCTGTGCGGGCAATCAGGGGGAAATGGACCGGGCAATGGGGTTAAGAAGCGCATTGCTTGCCGGGGAGCTTCAGTTTCAGGCGCAGATCACAGCGGATTACGGACAGGAACTCTATGAATTTTCCGTGGATTGTCAGGTGGATAAGACGGGAAAACTTTCCTTTTCCGTAGTTGCACCGGAATCTATATCCGGTATCTCCGGAGAAATTTCCGCTTCCGGCGGGGCGCTGAAATTTGATAAGACTGCGTTGGCGTTTCCTTTTCTTGCTGATGGGCAGATCACACCGGTAGCTGCGCCTTGGGTGCTTATGAATACTTTGCGTAGCGGGTATTTGACTTCCTGCGGCACAGAGGGCGGTATTTTAAGGATTGCCCTGGATGACAGTTATGAAGATGATGCGCTTCATGTGGATGTTTGGCTGGATCAGCAGGATATGCCCGCAAGAGCAGAAATATTGTGGCAGGGCAGAAGGATACTGTCGATACAGGTCAGTAACTTTCACATCGTGTAACTTGATAGAGAAACTTCGCATAGGATATTTTACCGGCGCTGCGGTATAAAGTTCCTGTGTACGTGGGATAATAGAAACAACCGCGTTACATAGGAAGCTTTCCGTAGCGTCGGTAATGTTTTCTTCGGAGTGTGAAACACATGGACACCACGGTGAAGCGCGGAGATATATTTTATGCGGACCTGTCGCCGGTGGTCGGCAGTGAGCAGGGCGGAACGCGCCCGGTATTGATCGTGCAAAACGATATGGGGAATCGTCATTCTCCTACAGTGATCGCTGCGGCCATTACCAGCCAGACAGGAAAGGCAAGGCTGCCGACACATATCAATATTGCCGGCGGGAGTGTCGGCCTGAGCAAAGATTCTGTTATTTTGCTGGAACAGATCCGTACCATTGACAAACGCAGATTGCGTGAGCATATGGGTCATTTGGATGATGGACACATGGCTATGGTTAATGATGCTATTGCTGTCAGTTTCGGTTTAAGCAACGGCGCAACATGAATATTGCCCCCTTTGCCGCATAATCTTATGGCAAAGGGGGTGTTTTTTTGGAAGGATCATATCCGATTTATTTAGGCGCAGAAGAAATGGGACAGGCTCAGGTAAAAAGACAGGGATTATATTATCATTTTTACTGTGAGTGCGAGCTGTCGGGAGAGGTGATCTACCGCGTCACAGTCTCTTGTAACGGGAAAAGTGAAAGTCTGGGCATTCCCGCACCCGAGGGAACAAAATTTACACTAAATTCCCGGCTGCCTGTGAGCAAGTTAGGGCAGGGAGAGCCAAAGTTTCAGCTTTTGCCCCGGCATCCGGATACGGAAGAACGCTTTGTTCCTTTGTCGCCGGAGGAGCCGTTTGCATATTTGCAGCAGTTAAAGGATGCTTACTTACTAAGGCGAAATGGTCGGTTGGGGATCGGTTTTCGCGTCAATTCAGACAAAGTTCCACTGGGCAGTGATCAGAACCCATAATCTGTGCATGAATGGCTGCCCCTGCGATCTTTGATTGCAGTTTTTCGGAAACTACAAAATAGTCGATTCGCCAGCCGGCGTTTTTTTCTCTGGCATGGAACATGTAGCTCCACCAGGAGTAACAACCGGCAGAATCGGGATACAGATAGCGGAAGGTATCTACAAAGCCGCTGTCTAAAAGTCGGGTAAAGGCAGCACGCTCCTGATCGGAGAAACCGGCATTCCCCCGATTGGAGGCGGGGTTCTTCAGGTCGATTTCCTGATGCGCCACATTCAGATCGCCGCACAGGATCACCGGTTTTACTTTATCTAAATCCATAAGATATGCTAAGAAAGCATCTTCCCATTCCATACGGAAGTCAATACGGGCAAGCTCCCGCTGTGCGTTGGGGGTATAGCAGGTGACAAGATAGAAATCGGGATATTCTAAAGTGATCACCCGACCCTCCGTGTCCAGATGGGGGATGCCTATGCCGTATTGGACATTGGCAGGTTCATGCTTGGTGAAGATCGCTGTGCCGGAGTAACCTTTTTTCTCGGCATAGTTCCAGTATTGGTAATAGCCGGGCAGTTCAAGGTCCAGTTGCCCTTCCTGCAGTTTTGTTTCCTGCAGACAGAAAAAATCTGCATCGGCAGCCTGGAAAAAATCCAGAAAACCTTTTTGCATACAGGCCCGCAGGCCATTAACATTCCAGGAAATAAATTTCATTGCTTACCTCTTAATTATCATTTTTCATTTTGTGAATTTCTTATGAGCTTAATTTCCTACGGTAATGAGATCCATGATTGCTTCTAATTTTCCCTGGCCGATACCCGTAACATTCAGCAAATCAGCGACAGAACTGAAATTTCCATGTTCTTCCCGGTATGCCACGATCCTTTGGGCAAGGGTTTCGCCGATGCCCGGAAGCGACTCCAGTTCCTTAACGGTGGCAGTGTTGACATTCAAGAGCTTCTCGTGCTTTGAATCTTCTTGTGTATCAGAAGAATTATTGGGAAGAGTTACCGATATTTGCACTTGGGTGTGATTGATGTTCCGGCCGACGAACAAGCCTCCGGTAAATGCTACACAAAGGCAGCAGAGAAATAGTAAAACAGTAACGCCCGTAATTTTCATCTGCATCTCCTCTTGCATTGACTATCCGCAGAAAAACTGATATAATGCACATATTATACACGATTTCTTCCGGTGGGACAAGTCCGGTGTTAGGGGTACAGAGGTAGAAAATGAAGAAAAACAGAATGATTTGTCTTTTTTTGGCATGTTTGCTGCTGTTAAGTGCATATATTCCTGTGGCCCGGGCAGAAGAAATCCAGGATCAATCTGTCTCACGGGGTTGTCACAGTGTGGATGCTCAAGTTCAGCTCAGCGATGAGGAAAAACTTTTGGCGACATCCAAGGCGGCGATGGTGTACGAGTTAAGCAGCGATACCATGATCTATGCCTGGAATCCGGATCAGCGGGTCTATCCTTCCAGTATGGTCAAGCTTATGACTGTGCTGGTGGCGCTGGAGCATGGGAATCTTACGGATAAAGTAGTGGTAACCAAACGCGCGCTTTCTTATGTGGAGATCGGCTCCACCAGTGCCGGTTTGGCAGCGGGCGAAGAGCTGACTTTGAAATCTCTGCTGTATCTTGTTATGACGGCCTCTGCCAACGACGCTGCCACGGTGGTGGCCGAGCATATTGGCGGGACGCAGGATAATTTCATTAAGCTTATGAATGAAAAGGCGGAGCAGCTTGGGTGTAAGGATACCCATTATTCCAATGTCCACGGCCTGCATGATGAGCAGACTTATACAACGGTTCGGGATATTTGCCGTATTTTAAATGTTGCCCTGGATGACCCGGTGTTTTACGCACTTTTTACTGCAGAATCATATACGGTGGAAAAGACAAATAAATCTGAAGCGCGCGAGATCCATACCACCAATTATATGATGAGCAAGCACTCGGTGAAGAAGTATTATGACGAGCGGGTCACCGGAGGAAAAACCGGATCGACGGATGAGGCCGGCCGCTGCCTTGCTGCCACTTCGGAGGGCAAGGGGATGAAACTTTTGACCATCGTTATGGGTGCAGAAGCGACCTATGAGCAGGGAGGTCTCGCGGTCAATACTTTTGGCAGCTTTGAAGAGACGAAGGTGCTCATAGATTATGCTCTTACAAATTTTGAATTTCGACAGGTATTCTCCGAGGGGCAAAGCCTTTCCCAATATCCGGTGCAGGGAGGCATTAACAGCGTCGTAGTGCAGCCGGTACGCTCTGCCTCTACCATTTTGCCTGTTGGCTTGGATACGGCAAAGCTCACATGGATCTATACCGATCCCGGTACGGTGACAGCGCCGGTGGAAAAAGGGCAGAAACTTTCTGCGGTGCAGGTCTGGTACGGAGCGAAATGTTTGGCGCAATCGGATCTTGTTGCAGCGCACAGGGTTATGTCTTTGGAGGAACAGCAGGCGGATATGAATTCCGGCCGTGACGCGGACACCTCCGGTGGCAAGGTGTTTTTGACGATTCTTTTGATCGTTTTGGGTTTGGCTGTATTAGGCTTTGGCGGGGTGGTAGCCATGAGATGGGTTCGCGTGGCAAAGCTTAGAGCGATTCGACGCAGAAGAAGAGAAAGCCGCAGAAGAAATAAGTGATGATAAAATACCGGGCGCACTGCTTTTGCAGCGCGCCCGATTTATTATTCCATATGGGTGTGGTCGTTGATATGATCCTGGCAATAGCAATAGTAGCCATTGCAGCGGGAGCAATAACGAAATTCCAGATCCGGATGGGATACATCTGTCCGTCCGCAAATGGTGCAGCGGTGGGAGTAGGGGGGTGTGTCCGGATGGGTTTTGGTAAAGACGACCACTTTCGGCCCCGCTGGTTTTTGTGTCTTCCCGGTAAAGATCCTCCCAAGCTTGATCCGCCATGTTAAGGGAATCACGTTCAGCACATCTTTTCCAAAGAATAGGAAATAGTTTGCCAGAGAGATCACAGAGAAAATATTGGCGGGGAACGGGTCAGAGAGCAGACTTATCAAAACCAGGGCAAAGTCTACCAAAGCAAAGATCCAGGCTCGTACCGGTATGATGAAGAACAGTAAAAATTGTGCGTTGGGATACATGGTGGCATAACCTAGGAATAGGCTTAGGTTCAAATATGTGACTCCGGCACGACCGCCAAAGATCATGCAGAAAATGTCCATCATCAGCACGCCGGATAAATAGAACAGATTAAATTTCAGCGTACCCCAAACATTTTCCATAGCCCGGCCCAGGGAATAGTAGCAGAAAAGGCTTATGGCGGTGAGTAGTAAGCTGTCTGTTCCGTATGTTAAGGGGTAGGAGATCAGTCGCCAAAGCTGCCCCTGCAGGATCAGTTCACGATCAAAGGCAAGGTAATAATAGAGAATATAATTGCCCGAAAATTGACTGAACAGATACACAAGGGCAGAACCCAGAGTAACAAACAGCATAAGATTCGGGATGCCCTTATTTCGGTTTCTGAAGCAGAACCGGTCAAAACGCTTGCGAAGATTCAATACACTCAACTCCTGTTTGTAAGTAGTTCTATTGTAGCACAATAAAAGGAAAAGTCTATCACAGATTTCTGGATAATGAATCGAAAATAATCAAAAAAGGGGTTGACTTTTGGAAAAAATCCGCTAGAATAATCACGAACTGCATACAAGCCTTATCAAGAGTGGTGGAGGGAACGGCCCGATGAAACCCGGCAACCTGTTTTTACGTGGTGCCAAATCCGGCGGCAACGACAGATGAGGATTCGATAGTGCACACATCGGGTCTTCGGTGTGTGCAGATTTTTTTGTAAAGGACAAAGAAGATATGGAAAAAAGATTGTTTACTTCGGAATGTGTAACCAACGGCCATCCCGACAAGGTGGCGGATTCTATCTCGGACGCGATTTTGGATGCCTGCCTTGCCCAGGATCCCGGTTCTCGTGTGGCCTGTGAGACTATGGTCACCACAAACTTTTGCCTGATCTGCGGTGAGATCACAACCAAGGCAAAGGTCGACTATGCCGCTGTGGCCCGTGAGGCCATTCGCAGCATCGGTTATGTCTATCCCGGTGATGGTTTTGACGCTGACAGCGTGGAAATTCAGTGCCGCATCCACACCCAGTCTGCAGATATTGCGCTGGGAACTAATGACGAGGTGGGTGGCGCAGGTGACCAGGGTATGATGTTTGGTGGCGCTTGCACCCAGACACCCGAGCTAATGCCGCTGCCGGTAGCGCTTTCCCGGGCACTTTCCAATCGGCTTACCGAGTGTGTTCGTTCCAATGATCTGCTTCGCCCCGACGGCAAGACCCAGGTGAGCGTGGAATATGACGAAAAAGGTAATGTGATCGGCATTGACACTGTTGTTGTTTCTATTATGCACAGCCAGGATTTTGAGATTGGAGAGCTTCGTAAATATGTGCGCCAGGGTGTCATCGCCCCTGTGCTGAAGGCTTACGGCTTTGATATTGACAAGGTTGCGCATATCCACATCAATCCTACCGGTAATTTTGTGATTGGCGGCCCGAATGGCGACACCGGCTTGACCGGCAGAAAAATTATTGTGGATACTTATGGCGGTTATTTCTCCCATGGCGGCGGTGCATTTTCCGGTAAAGACCCCACCAAGGTAGACCGCAGCGCTGCATACATGGCAAGATACATGGCCAAGAATCTGGTTGCAGCAGGTTTGGCCACCCAGGTACAGGTGCAGATCGCTTATGCCATCGGCGTAGCAGAGCCTGTTTCTTTGCGGGTGGACAGCTACGGTACGGGCGTGGTGTCTGATGAAAAGCTCACAGAGCTTTTGCGCAAGACCTGCGATCTGACTCCTGCGGGTATTATCCGCAAGCTGCAGCTTCGCCGGCCCATTTATGCGCCAACTGCGGCAAATGGCCATTTTGGTGTGGCCGACAGACCTTGGGAGCAGACAGATCTTGCCCCGATGCTGAAAGAACTGGTCAATCAGTAATAGATACGGCGTGCTGGAAAACAGCACGCCGTTTTTATTAAAGTCCGTTAACGGTGTTGATGGGAGAACCCTTAAGGAAAGCTTCAATGCTCTGAGTGGTTATATCTAACAGCCGTTGCCGCGTCTCCAGAGGTGCCCATGCGATGTGTGGTGTCAGAATGCAGTTGGGCGCGCCCAACAGGGGGGAGTCTGCGGGGATCGGCTCAATGGCAGCCACATCTGCAGCCATGCCACGCAGCTTGCCGGAGTGAAGGGCATCTGCCACGGCCTGTTCGTCTACCAGTGCGCCCCTTGCGGCATTTAACAAAATTGCACCGTCTTTCATGAGAGAGATGGTTTCGCGGTTGATCATATGCTCTGTTTCGGGGAATAGGGGACAGTGTAAAGATACCACATCCGCCTTGCTTAGGAGCTGTTTCAGAGTAACATATTCGGTATCGCCGCGATCTGTCCGGCTGTGCACGATAACCTTCATGCCAAAGGCACTTGCTAGCCGGGCAACGGCTTTTCCGATACTGCCGTAGCCGATAATGCCCATGGTCTTTCCGGCAAGCTCCATTTGCGGAGTATCCCAGAAACAAAAATCCGGGCACGCACTCCATTTGCCGCCATGCACCACATGAGAGTGGTGACCCACCCGGTGGCAAAGCTCCAGCAGCAGCGCAAAGGTAAATTGGGCAACGGCATCTGTGCTGTAGCCGGGCACATTACATACAGGAATTCCGCGGCGGGCGGCTGCCTGATGGTCCACAATGTTGTAGCCCGTAGCTAAAATGCAGATCAGCTTGATGTTGGGGCAGCGATCCATAACCTCCTCGGTGATGGGGACTTTGTTTAGGATTACAATGTCCGCATCTGCAATGCGTGAGACAGTTTGCTCAAGTCCTTGGGTGCGGTCATAGTAAGTTAGCTCGCCAAATTTGCGGAAGCAATCCCAGCTTAAGTCGCCGGGGTTTAGTGCGTGGCCGTCCAGAATGACGATTTTCATATAGGGAACCTCCAGATTCTTGAAAAATGGGCAGAGTTCTGTTAATATTGGGGAAAAGGGTGTGAGCGTATGGAAATTTTATATCAGGATGCGGATATATTGGTATGCATCAAGCCGCCGAAAGTGTTGTCAACCGACGAACCCGGTGGTCTGCCGGAGTTAGTGCGGCAGGAACTGGGAGATATGAACGCAGATGTGCGCACCGTGCACCGGCTGGATCGGGTAGTCAGCGGTGTGATGGTGCTTGCGAGAAATGCCCGGGCGGCATCGGAATTATCAAGACAAATTCGGGATAATGAGTTTCATAAGGAATATGTTGCCGTGGTTCACGGAACTGTGGAAGAGTGCGGGGTGCTGAAAGATCTGCTGTATCGGGATAAAGCGCGGAAGATGACCATGGTGGCGCAGAATCCCGGAAAGAATGTACAGGAAGCCGTCTTAGAGTACCGCCTGCTGGATAATTGTAATGGCCTGAGCAAGGTCTTGATCCGGCTTCATACTGGCAGAACGCACCAGATTCGGGTGCAGTTTTCGAGCCGTGGGTTGCCTCTGGTAGGGGAGCGCAAGTATGCTGAACTTGAAGATGCCTGTGACATTGCCCTCTGGTCCTACAAATTAAGCTTTGCCCATCCGGTCACAGGGGAACAGATGGCATTTTGCAAAGAGCCGCCAAAGAAATACCCTTGGGAGCTGTTCACATTATAACAGAAGTTGCTGGGATTTGAAAGGATGAATTTTATGGAGCATTATGCGTTTTTTCAAAACAAGGAGTGCGAGTATTTTCCCTGTCATAAGAACGTGGAGCAGGGCACATTTAACTGCCTGTTCTGTTATTGCCCGCTGTATGCTCTCGGGGATCGGTGCGGTGGAAACTTTACATATACAGATAAGGGAGTTAAGGATTGCTCCGGGTGCTGCGTGCCCCATGTTGCGGGGAATTATGGCAAAATCATGGAGAAAATGCCGGAAGTTTTGGCATTAGCGGGGAAGCAGGAGAAGTAATTTTCAAACGCTTGATTTTTCAAAAGCTTGTTGTTATAATGGCAAAGTTAATAAGGAGATGTACCCAAGTGGCTGAAGGGTGCGGATTCGAAATCCGCTAGGCGCCGAAAGGCGTGCGGGGGTTCAAATCCCTCCATCTCCGCCAAGAAAAGACCACCCACATGGGTGGTCTTTTCTTGGCGAAAATGGAGACGAGGGATTTGAAGATCCAAATGCAACTGTCCGGGGGACAGTTGCTCGCGAGGCGCTTGACCGAGCGAAACATTTATTTTCTCCCTGTGGGGAGAAAATGCAAACAAATCCCTCCATCAAAAGACCACCCACATGGGTGGTCTTTTCTTGGCGAAAATGGAGATGAGGGATTTGAACGATCTAAATGCAACTGTCCGGTGGACTGTTGCCGGCGATGGTGGTGCTCCGCGCAGCGAATTAAAACTAACTATGATTGCCAGTGGCAATCATACTATAATATATCGACGGAGACGAACCTATATTTTGTAAAGCAAAAATGCAAACAAATCCCTCCATTTCCTGTAATATATAGGGAAGATTGACGAATTTCATACGATGTTTTATAATACCTAAAAGGTCTATTGTATTTGCTGCACAATATTTATATTAGGAGGTGCTGTTATGAGCATGGCTAAAAAAATCATTACCGTAATATCCATTATGCTTGCAGTTTTGCTGATCGCGCCCCTTGCTGTGCTGAACTTTGCAAACCCCATGGATGCTATGGGGTTGATGTTTCTTTTGTTTTTTGTGGTGAACCCTGGCGCAGCGGTTTTGGTTGGTGCCTTAGCGGGAGGGGCAGTAAAGAAAATGTGGTGGTCGCCACTTTTGTTTGCTGCGATGTTTTTGTCCTGCTGCTGGCTGGTTTTGCAGGAAGTCGTTTTGGATTTGGTAGTTTACGCAGTTATTTATCTGTTACTTGGAATGATTGCTATGGTGGTTACAAATGTTCTTTGCGTTCTGAAAACCAAAAACGATGAACAGTCTTGATTTTTTCTGGGAATAGAGTACAATGAGAACATATTTTCCGAGAGGGGAGTTTTTTATGAACCGGATCTATATTCCTGACGGTTACCGCCCGGTGTTGGATGCTTATGATACCCAGAGGGCAATCGCTTACATAAAGCAGACCTTTCAGGATGAATTTTCTGCAGCATTGAATTTGAAGCGGGTTTCTGCGCCTCTGTTTGTTACTGAGGATTCGGGTCTTAACGATAATTTAAATGGCTATGAGCGTCCGGTCGCTTTTGATGTTCCTGCGGTTGGGGAGGATGCCCAGGTGGTTCATTCTCTGGCCAAGTGGAAACGACTGGCGCTGAAGCGCTACGGTTTCAGCATCGGCAACGGCCTTTATACGGACATGAATGCTATCCGCAGAGATGAGGAGCTGGACAATATCCACTCCATTTATGTGGATCAGTGGGATTGGGAAAAGGTCATTACTGCAGAAAATCGGAACCTGGATTATCTGAAGCTCATTGTACGCGCCATCGTCAATGCTATTTGCAACACCAACGATAGACTTCATGTGCGCTATCCCCAGTTGCGGGTGGAGCTGAGCCGGGATGTTTCTTTTGTAACGACACAGGAACTGGAGGATATGTATCCTCATATGACCGGCTCTGAAAGGGAGCGCGCCTATGTAAAGGAGCACCCCACTGCTTGCATTATGCAGATCGGCGGAAAACTTCGTTCCGGAAAGCCCCATGACGGCCGCGCTCCGGACTATGATGATTGGACCTTAAACTGTGACATCTTCTTCTGGGATGCGATTTTGGACCGCGCTTTGGAGATTTCGTCCATGGGCATTCGTGTGGATGCTAAAGCTTTGGACGATCAGCTGACCAAGGCCGGATGCGATGACCGCCGGGAACTGCCTTTCCATAAAATGCTGCTGGATGGCGAGCTTCCCTTGACCATTGGCGGAGGTATTGGCCAATCCCGCTTAAGTATGTTGATGTTGGGCTGCGCCCATATTGGCGAGGTTCAGTCCAGTATTTGGGACTGTGATACCATCAGAACCTGCGAGGAAGCAGGCATTCCCTTATTGTGATCAAAAACACCCCGGTTTTTACCGGGGTGTTTTCTTTGGTGCGTATTGCCCAATATCCGTGGTAGAAAAGCATTTGTCTATGACAAAATGACAAAAAGTGCATTTTTCCATTGACAGACGGGTTTGCATGGGGTATTATGGAACAAGCAAAATGCCTTATGGCATGGAATAGAGGGGAAAGTTATGAAAAAGATTTTGGCTTTGTTATTATGTGCTGCTATGGTCGCTTCTTTGGCGGCATGTATGGCACCTGCTGATGATGGAAAGTATACCATCGGTATTTGCCAGCTGGTCACTCATGATGCGCTGGACGCGGCTACCAAGGGCTTTAAGGACGCTTTGATCGAGGCGTTGGGCGAAGAAAATGTGACCTTCGTTCATAAGGACGCTGCCGGCAAGGCAGATAACTGTAATACCATTATTGACGGCTTTATTTCTGAAAATGTGGATATGATCCTGGCCAACGCTACTGCGCCTTTGCAGGCAGCTGCAGGCAAGACGGATTC
>JAZSFE010000012.1:0-30836 GCA_045532105.1 Faecousia sp. | reverse complement strand
GTCTTCCTAAGACCGCTTGGCCTCCGACTTGGATAACCTCCTAGTCAAATTCAAGTTTGTCGACCAGTTCATTATATCATAAAAAAGTTCAAAAATCAACCATTTTGCCGCAGCAACCCAATACTTTTGGCTTGTCGAAAGTATTGGGTTATTGCCATGGGTATGTCCCCTCTTTGAGCGTCTATACTAAGTAACCTTTTCCATTGGGTTAGCGAGCATCGGATTGCGACGGCGCAATCCCACTAACAGAAAAGAAAAATCGGGTGCCCATAACTTAAGTCCGTTATGAACACTCGATATGGTGCCGGTGGCCGGACTCGAACCGGCACGCTGTCGCCAGCGGTGGATTTTGAGTCCACTACGTCTACCATTCCATCACACCGGCATGATGCGTGGTACAGGTATATAGATTATCGGCTGCTGCCGCAAATCCTTAAATAAGGTTGCCGCCTTACAGGCGGCGAAATGTCGCCAACGTTTGCGGTGCCCGGTGATCGTCCTCGGCGCGAACGCCGTCGTCCCTCACCGACCGCTGCACTTGCTCCGCCCTTGCTTTTTCCGCCACCGGCGGCGCGCGGGCTCGCAACAGTGGATCTTTCGTCCACTACGTCTACCATTCCATCACACCGGCATGGTGCGCTTGAATAGTATAGTATACTTTCCCGGAAAATGCAAGAGCCTTTTTTATTTTTTTAAACGTCCAAATATCCAGTTAAAACCTTAAGGGTATTATAAATTCCATCCATATGACTTCTCTCATACCCATGGCTGGCATAAACTCCTGCGCCAATCAGCCCGTGGCGAATGTCCACACCGCTGCGCAATGTAGCTTCCACATCAGAACCGTAATAAGGATACACATCCACCGCATAATCCGCCTCAGTCTTTTTCGCAGCCTCGATGAGCTTGCCGACTACCTCATAGCTATAAGGGCCGCCGGAATCCTTGGCGCAAATAGACACCTGACGCTCGGTGCACTGCAATCCGTCACCCACACAGCCCATATCTACAGAAATAGCTTCCGTTACTCCTGCCGGCACAGACGCAGAGCCGCCGTGGCCCACTTCCTCGTACACCGTAATATGCACCCACGTATGGCGTTTGGGCGTAATTCTGTTATCGCTAAGGTACTTTGCAAAGCCAAGCAGAATGCCTACGGACAGCTTGTCATCCAAAAAGCGACTCTTAAGATACCCGCTGGCTGTGCTTCTGGTTCTCGGCTCAAAACAAACGATATCCCCTACCTCGATCCCCAGTTTTTTCGCATCCTCTGCGCTGTTTACATCCTCATCCAGCACCACTTCCATGGTATCCCAGCCACGCTTAGTCCCGGAGTATTCCTTATTTACATGAACAGAAGCATTGCAAAGCTGACAAGTGCCGTCAATGACCTTGCCGCCTCGGGTATAAACCCAGACATTCTCTGCCTCCGCATTATTTGCCTCCATGCCGCCCAAAGGTGTCAAGCGAAGTCTGCCGTTTCCTTTCACCTGGGCAACCATAGCACCCAAGGTATCCGTATGTGCCTCTAAAAGCAGGCCGTCCTGATCGTCCTCACCGCCAAGATCAGCCAAAACGCCGCCTTTTTCTGTGATCTTCGCGGAAAATCCCAGCTTTTCAAAAGAATCCTTTACCCATAGCGCCGCCTTTTCCGTATAACCGGAGGGCGAGTCAATGGACAACAGGCTTTCCGTTTTTTCCCAGGCGTACTGGGCATACATACGCTCAATCATGGTATTGACCTCCCAATAAAATATAATGCCATATTCCTGCCGCTTCCCGCAGGAAGTAATTGATCCGAATGGTAAGCATAGATGTCTTTGCGGGGATCCCCACAGCCTCCACACCAAACTGCTCTGCAAAAAGGCCTGCCCGGAGCAAATGATAGTCACCGGACAAAACTCCTACAGTTTCCGGCTTTTCACCGGTTTCCTCCTGAATCAATGCCAGAGAAAATTTCAAATTTTCCCAAGTAGAGGTAGACGATTCTTCCAAAAGCAACCTCTCGGGTACGATCCCCCGGTCTGTCAATTCCCGGAACATACATTCTGCTTCCGTGATGTCCTCATTTTCTCCCTGCCCTCCGGACAGGACTGCCTTGGCATGAGGATTCTCCTGCAAATACCGATAAGCTACGTCAATTCTGTCACTTAGGGAAAGGGACGGAGTCGTTCCGTTGACCTGACACCCGAGAACAATGATATAGTCACACTTTTCTTCCTCATTCCCCCGACTGGCATGGATTACAAAAGCCTCTGTGATGCCAAAGATCAATACTCCCACGCAAAGGGCGCAGGTCAAAAGGACTTTCCCCACCTTTGCCGCTTTTTCATGCTTTTTTTGAAGCAGCGCCAGCAAATAATATGCCGTCACAACCCCGGCAATTCCATAGCAGATCAGGCCCAAAAAGCCATGAGCGCGCACTGCTGAATTCAACAACCATCCCAGCAATGCGAAAACGGCAGGTATCAGCCATTTCAGCCGGGAAACGATTTTCTCTTTCATTTTTTCTCCGTATCTCTTTATTCCTGTGCCCATGCAGGCAACGCTTCGAAACAGCGCTCCTGACCGCCTAAGGGGAAACGGATACAGCAAGAAAACAACATAGGCTGCTGCACCTCATCCCGGGCACCGTATTTATGGTCTCCCACCAGTGGATACCCCCGGGAGGAAAACTGCACCCGAATCTGGTGGCTGCGGCCTGTATACAGCCGCACACGGACAAGACTTTCCTCTCCGGAACGCAACACCTCATAAGCAAGCCTTGCCGGTTTCACACCTTTTCTCAGTTTTTTGACAACGAAAACCTTATTCTTCCCGCTGTCTTTAAACAAAAGGTCGCTCCAATCCCCGGATTCCGGCGGTGTGCCATGCACCAGCGCCACATATTCCTTAACCATCGTCCCTTGGGTAATGGCTTTGCTTAATTCCGCGGCTGCAGATTTGGCACGGGCGAAAACCATCACACCACCCACATTTTTGTCCAATCTATGCACCGGGAGCATTTCCCCACCCAGCTGGGATGCCAGGGCCTGAGGCAGCTCATGCTCAGAATCCATGCCCACAGGCTTGATACACACAGCTACCGATTTATCGGAATACAGAACCTCCATGAGATCACCTCCCCTTAAGTATAGCAGAAAAACAGAAAAAGTCCATGGCAAGCTTGCAACTTTTACGAAATGCTGTATAATAGGCATTTATAGGAGGGAATTCAGATGACAACAAAAGATTTTCAGAAAAAATCACCTCTTGTGATCTTTTTAAGCTATTTTGGCCGCCATAAGCGTCTATTTTTTACAGATATTTTATGTGCTGTCAGTATCGCCGGTGTGGATCTTCTGTTCCCTCTGGCTACCCGCAGCGCTCTATACGAAATGCTGCCCAACCAGATGTACAAGACCTTTTTTACGGTGATGATCGTCTTCGTGGTGCTGTACGCTTTGCGCGCTTTCCTCAATTACATCGTTGCCTATTACGGTCACACCTTCGGCATCCGGGTGGAAGCTGACATACGGGCAGATCTGTTCGCCCATATGCAGAAAATGAGCTTTGATTTCTTTGACAACAACCGTACCGGCAAGCTTATGAGCCGACTGACCTCAGATTTGTTTGAGCTGACGGAGCTGGCCCACCATGGCCCGGAGGATCTTCTGACCTCAGTGCTCACCATTATCGGCGCGCTGATCGTAATGATCTCCATTCGGTGGGAGTTGGCGCTGGTTGTAGGACTTATGATCCCTCTGTGGCTGTTTGTGGTCATGCGCATGCGCCGCAGCATGAGCAAAGCTTCCGCTGCCGCCAAAGAAAAGACCGGCCATATCAACCAAGAGATCGAAAGCAGCCTGTCCGGCATCCGCACCGCCAAGGCCTTTGCCAACGAGCCTGTGGAAAACGCCCGGTTTACCGCCGCCAACGACCTGTTTAAGGAGTCCAAGCGGGATTTCCATAAGGCTATGGGTAAGTTCCACAGCTCTGTAGAATTTTTCCTGTGCAGCTTAAACGTGGTAGTCATCGGTGTGGGCGGCTATTTCGTTATGCGGGGCAATATGGATTACCGGGATCTGCTGACCTTTACCCTGTACATTTCCTCTTTTGTCAGCCCCATGCGCAAGCTGTCCGGCTTCTCTGAAATGTTTGCCAACGGCTTTGCGGGATTGAACAGATTTGTTTCCATCATGCGCACCGAGCCCACCTTGCAGGACAAGCCCGATGCAAAGCCCCTTGAAAATGTAAAGGGCGAGATCACAGTTGACCGGGTCAGCTTTGCCTATGACGGTGTTCTCGATGTGCTACGGGATGTGAGCCTCACTGTCACTCCCGGGGAGACTGTAGCGATTGTAGGTCCCTCCGGTGGCGGAAAAACCACCCTATGTCAGCTGATTCCCAGATTTTACGAGGTCTCCTCCGGAAGCATCTGCATAGACGGGAGGGACATTCGGGATGTGACCCAGAAATCCCTCCACGAAAATATCGGCATCGTGCAGCAGGATGTTTTCCTGTTTGCCGACACCATATTTGAAAATATCCGCTACGGCAAGCCGGATGCTACCATGGAAGAAGTGGTGCTGGCCGCCAAAAAGGCGGAGATCTACGACGACATTTTGGCCATGCCCAACGGTTTTGACACTTATGTGGGCGAGCGCGGCACACTCCTGTCCGGTGGACAGAAGCAACGCGTGGCCATTGCCCGAATCTTCCTCAAGAACCCTGCCATTTTAATTTTGGACGAGGCCACCTCCGCACTTGACTCAGTAACAGAATCCAAGATCCAGCGAGCCTTTGATACTCTGGCCCAGGGCAGAACCACGCTGATCATTGCCCATCGACTGTCTACCATCCGGGCAGCCAACCGGATCATTTCCATTGCCGATGGCATCATCACCGAATGCGGCACTCACGAAGAGCTTATCGCCAAAGACGGTATCTACGCCAAACTGTATAAAACCCAAAGCATGCAATAACAAAAAGGTCTGCTCATTGAGCAGACCTTTTAATTTTCTATTAGCCTTCTTCTACTACGATCTCAGAAAGCTGCAGGCCAGGATTTCTGCGGCAGGTAAAATCAATGGCCCAGAAACTGCTGAATACCAGCAAACTTCTGCCCCGGTAATCCTCCAAAAGCTCCGCATCGCTGCCGAGATTCAAGTCGGACAAATCACCGGGATAGCTGTCGATCAAACGGATCTCTTCATAAGGAAGACTCTCCATGCGAAGATCCACGCCATACTCGTTCTTCATACGGTACTGGAACACATCAAACTGCAATGTGCCCACAACACCCACAATGACCTCCTCCATACCGGAGTTGGGCACTTTGAAGATCTGGATCGCGCCCTCCTGGGCGATCTGCTCTGTACCCTTGACGAACTGCTTACGCTTCATGGAATCCTTGGCGCTGACCCGTGCAAAATGCTCCGGTGCAAAAGTGGGGATTCCCGCAAAGGTGAACTTTTTTCCAGGTACAGTAATGGTGTCGCCAATGGCGAAAATGCCGGGGTCGAATACGCCGATCACGTCACCGGCATAGGCTTCCTCCACGATCTCCCGTTCCGCTGCCATAAGCTGCTGAGGCTGGGACAGGCGCATTTTTCTGCCGCCCTGTACATGGTAGTATTCCGTTTCCCGCTGGAACTTACCGGAACAGATCCGCATAAATGCCAAACGGTCTCTATGTGCCTTGTTCATGTTGGCCTGGATCTTAAACACAAAGGCAGAAAAGTCCTCACCAAAGGCATCCACCGTACCGCAGTCTGCCGCTCTGCTCAGCGGAGGCGGAGTCAGCTTCAGGAAGTTCTCCAAAAACGGCTCAATGCCGAAATTGGTCAGCGCAGAACCAAAGAACACCGGGGACAGCTGACCGCAGCGCACTTCCTCCAAGTCCAACTCACGACCGGCAGAAAGCAATTCCACATCGTCAATCAGCTGGCGGTGCTTCTGCTGGGAATCCAAAAGATCGGCCACCTGCTCGTCATACAGGTCGACTTCCATTTTGTCTGCCTTTGCTCTGCCATTGACACCGGAGAAGAACAAAAGCTGGCTCTTTTGCCGATCATAAACGCCTTGGAAATCCTTGCCCGAACCCACGGGCCAGTTCATAGCGTAGGTCTCAATACCCAATTCCCTTTCCACCTCGTCCAGCAGGTCAAAGGGATCTTTGGTCTCTCTATCCATCTTGTTGACGAATGTAAAAATGGGAATATGGCGCATAGCGCAGACCTTAAACAGCTTACGGGTCTGAGGCTCCACACCTTTCGCGCCGTCAATGACCATGACCGCAGCATCCGCAGCCATCAGGGTGCGGTAAGTGTCCTCAGAGAAGTCCTGGTGGCCGGGGGTATCCAGAATGTTAATGCAAAAGCCGTCATACTGGAACTGCATCACCGAGGAAGTAACGGAAATTCCACGCTGCTTTTCGATCTCCATCCAGTCAGAGGTAGCGGCACGGGAATTTTTCTTCCCCTTGACCACACCGGCCTGGGCGATGGCGCCGCCGTAAAGCAGGAATTTTTCAGTTAAGGTAGTTTTACCGGCGTCAGGGTGCGAAATAATGGCAAAGGTTCTGCGCCGACTGATCTCCTGTACTAAATTAGACATATTGTCCTCCAAAGAAAATCTGCAATTAAAATCAATTTAGTTTAACACAATTTCCTTTGTTTTACAAGAGGTTTCCGTATTTTCTGCCCACAAGAAAAACCGGCGGTCTTACGCGACCGCCGGTTTGCAATTTTTCTTACACTTCCTTGCTCTTGGAGGCGATCTCCATCAAGCACTTTGCCATGAATTCATCAGGGGTCATAGCGCCAAGATCATCACCCTTACGGGTACGGACGGAAACTGTGCCGTTTTCCATGTCCCGATCACCCACCACCAGCATGTAGGGGATCTTCTGCATCTGAGCTTCCCGGATCTTGTAGCCCAGCTTTTCACTGCGATAATCACCCTCTGCATGGATATTCACAGCATTCAGCTTCTGTACCAGTTCCTTGGCATACTCATGCGCCCGGTCGGTAATGGGCATCACCTTGACCTGAGTGGGCATCATCCACAGAGGCAGTGCACCGGCATAACGCTCGATCAAATAAGCCAACGTCCGCTCATAGCAGCCGAGGCTGGTGCGGTGAATAATATAAGGAATCTTCTTCTGGCCGTCAGCATCGGTGTATTCCATGCCGAATTTTTCTGCCAGAAGCATATCGATCTGGATGGTAACGATGGTATCTTCCTTACCAAATACGTTCTTGTACTGAATGTCCAGCTTGGGGCCGTAGAACGCAGCCTCGTCAATGCCCACGCTGTACTTCACGCCAAGATCGTCCAGAATCTGCTTCATGGTTGCCTGAGCAGTCTCCCACTGCTCCGCAGTACCCTCATACTTATTCTTGGGGTTGGCAGGATCCCACTGAGAGAACCGGAATGTACAGTTTTCCAGCATGCCCACGGTCTCCAAGCAGTATTTCGCCAACTCCAAGCAACCCTTAAACTCTTCTTCTAACTGATCGGGGCGAAGCACCAAGTGGCCCTCAGAAATCGTGAATTGACGAACACGGATCAAACCGTGCATTTCACCGCTTTCCTCATTACGGAACAAAGTAGAGGTCTCACCCAAACGCATGGGAAGATCGCGGTAACTCCGAGCACGGTTCAAATACACCTGATACTGGAACGGGCAGGTCATGGGACGCAGAGCAAAGCACTCCTTTTCCTCGTCATCCGGGTCACCCATGATGAACATACCGTCCCGATAATGATCCCAGTGGCCGGAGATCTTGTACAGATCCCGCTTGGCCATCAGCGGAGTCTTGGTCAGCAAATAGCCGCGCTTCTGTTCTTCATCTTCCACCCAACGCTGCAGCGTCTGGATCACCCGCGCGCCCTTGGGAAGCAAAATGGGCAGACCCTGGCCGATCTCCTCTACCGTGGTAAAGAACTCCAGCTCCCGGCCCAGCTTGTTATGGTCGCGCTTCAGCGCTTCTTCCTGGGCAACGAGGTATGCGTCCAGCTCGTCCTTACTGGGGAAACCGATGCCGTAAATTCTCTGCAGCATCTTGCGGTTGGAATCGCCCCGCCAGTAAGCACCGCAGGACTTAGTCAGCTTAAAGCCATTATGGCGCAGACGACCGGTATGATCCAAATGCGGGCCGGCGCACAGGTCAGTAAACTCACCTTGAGTGTAAAAGCTGATGACCGCATCCTCGGGCAGGTCTTCGATAAGCTCTTTCTTATAGGGTTCATTGTTGGCCTCCGCCCAGGCAATGGCCTCGGCGCGGGGCAATTCACTACGCTCCAAGCGGATGCGCTCCTTGACGATCTTCTTCATCTCTCCCTCGATCTTCTCCAGATGCTCGGGGGTAAAGGTGAAAGGAGCGTCAAAATCGTAATACCAACCCTCCTCAATCGCCGGACCGATGGCCAGCTGAACCTCCGGCCACAACCGCTTGACGGCCTGGGCCATCACATGAGAGCTGGTGTGCCAAAAGGTCTTGCGGTACTCGGGGTTTTCAAAAGTGTACAGATTTTCTTCGGACATTTTATTTCCCTCCTTAAGTTTGGGGGTGAAAAAACAAAACTCCCACCCCTGAAAAATCAGGGGTGGGATGATAAACATTCCACGGTTCCACCCTGGTTACAGCTTGCGCTGTCACTCATTGACTCTATAACGGGAGTACCCGGCCGGTCATTTCCCACCGGCAGCTCAGAAGTGGTATCGTTTCGTGCTGCATACAAGGCCTTTTCACCAACCGGCCTCTCTCTGAGTAGCTTTCCCAAACGCGTGTCTTCGTCACAGCTTTCTTGGCACAACTTTAACACAATTATCCCCCCTTGTCAATACCCAGGCAAGGGGGAAACTCCCTCATTTTCCCTGAAAAAAGCCTAAAAACAGGTCAAAAAGCGTGCCATAATACCAGGTTGCACATATTGCAGTATTATGTCGACTCCACACCCTCTCCGCCACAATATCTTGTGGTAATGCGCATAAACACTATGTATATTTTGAATATAAGTTTACATAATTTAAATGCAATAATTTACAAAAAAGTTGTCGATTTATGGCATTTGATCCAAATTGCTTGACTTTTCAGCACAAAATGTTATAATAAGCTTACTTATCTATGCATATATTCATGTATAAACCTCATGAAAGGAGGTACCTTCTATGCTGGAATGCAGCCGCGTTGTTCAAAAGAAAATGACAGTTCTGACCCGCGTGATTGCCATTGTGATGATCGTAGCCTGCGCATCGCTTTTACTGGCCCAAACCGCCTTTGCGAAAAGCACATATCTGATCAATGACGGTGACCGTGTGATGATACATAGCACCTATACCACCAATCCCGCTGATATTTTAAACGAAGCCGGTTTGGAGCTTGGCAAGGATGATACCTTCACCACCCAAAACGCTCTTGGCGTTTCCGAGATCACCGTGCAAAGAAAACAGACCATTACCGTCATCCATGGCGGCAAAACCATGTATGTCAGCAGCTACGGTGAAACTGTCCGGGAATTGCTGAGCCGACTGAACCTGATTTTGACCAAGGACGATATTTTGTCCTTGCCTGCAGATACTGCAACGTATAACGGCATGGTGCTGACCATCTCCCGGGCCACTCAGGTGGAAGAAAGCTACACTGCCACACTCCCCCATGAAACAGTGTATTGCTACGACCCTTCTCTGGAAGAAAACGAGCAGGTCGTACTGACTAAAGGCATAAATGGCAGCCTGCTGTGCTCTGCAACAGTATATTATCTTGACGGAAAAGAGATTAACCGAGTGGTAAACTCACAGGTTGTCACCAGCCAGCCTGTGGACGAAGTGATCGCCATCGGCACATACGTAGAAAACGCTGCGCCCTTACCCGCGACCCCTTCTACCAATAACAATTTGCAAATTCCCGAAAACGGTATGCCTATTGCAGAAAACGGCATTTTGACCACTGCCTCCGGTGAAGTTCTGACATACACACAGAAGATGGATGTGGTCGCCACTGCATACAGCTGCAACGGCATTCCCGGCATCACATTCTCCGGCACGCCTGCAAGAGTAGGCGCCATTGCCGTTGATCCCACCGTCATCCCGCTGGGTACCCGTATGTACATCGTCTCCAATGACGGCGAATACATTTACGGCATCGCCACTGCAGAAGATACCGGTGGCGCCATCAAGGGCCACAAAATCGACCTGTATTTCAACACCTTTGACGAATGTTGGATCTTCGGTGTCCGTGACTGCACAGTATATATTCTGGGATAATCATCCGAGGAGTTGCAAATCCGCCTTTCCTTTGGTATACTAACCGAAAGGAAAGGCGGATTCTTTATGATCGATGTATGTAACATTCAAATAATGAAGCCTCTGCTTGCTGAGCACGGCTTTCATTTTTCCAAGGCCAAGGGCCAGAATTTTCTCATTGCCCCCTGGGTGCCGGAATCCATTGCCCGGGAAGCCGGGGTAGATCATACTGCCGGTGTGCTGGAGATCGGCCCAGGCATCGGCCCGCTGACGCAGCAGCTGGCGCTTCATGCCGCCAAGGTCTGTGCCGTGGAATTGGACACCCGGTTAGCGCCTATTTTGAAGCAGACTGTAGGGGAATTTAACAATCTGGAGATCCTGTGGAACGATGTGCTGAAGCTGGATGTGGCCCAGCTTGTTAAAGAAAAATTCCCCGGCTTACGTCCCATGGCCTGCGCCAACCTGCCCTATTACATCACCTCCCCTATTTTGACCGCCTTACTGGAAGCCGAGTGCTTTGACAGCGTTACGGTCATGGTGCAAAAGGAGGTCGCCCAGCGTATTGCCGCAACCCCCGGCAGTGCCGATTACAGCGCCTTTTCTATTTTCTGTCAAAATTACGCTGAGCCAAAGCTGCTGTTTGATGTACCTGCTCACTGTTTTCTGCCTCAACCTAAGGTGACCTCTGCTGTGATTACCCTGCAGGTGAGAAAAGAAAAACCCTGGCAGATCGACGATACGCAAATCTTCTTTCGCACGGTTCGGGCCAGCTTCGCCATGCGGCGCAAAAAATTGAGTAACGGCCTTGCTGCCGGCTTCCCGGAGCTAGGGAAAACAGGTGCTGCCGAGGTGCTTGCCGCCTGCGGCTTTGACGAAAATGTACGAGGCGAGGTGCTGAGCATTCCGGAATTCGGAGCACTTTCCAACGAGATTGGAAGGAGACTTTCCCATGGTTGAATTTCTTCTTTTAGACCTGGACGATACGATCCTTGACTTCCACAAAGCCGAGACCATCGCTCTGACCAAAACCCTGGAGGAATACGGCATTCCCCCCACAGAGGAAACCATTTCCCTGTACAGCGGTATCAACAAAAAACATTGGGAAATGCTGGAACGGGGAGAGATCGACCGGGAACAGGTAAAAGTCTTACGCTTTGCCCGCCTGTTTGAAGCTCTTGGTGTCAGTGCAGATGCACTGAAAGTAGCTGATCGGTATCGGGAAAACCTGGCCATTGGGCACTATTTTCTCCCGGGAGCGGAAGATGCACTTAAGGTGCTGACCAAAAAATATCGACTCTTTATCACCAGTAACGGAGCTTCCAAAGTACAGGCCGGCCGCATGACCAGTGCCAATCTCTACCGCTTTTTTGAAAAGACCTTCGTATCCGAAGATGTGGGAGCAGACAAACCCTCTGCCGCCTATTTTGAAGGTGTCTTTTCCAAAATCCCCGGCTTTGACAAAGAAAAAGCCATGATCGTAGGCGACAGCCTGACATCAGATATACAGGGCGGTATCAACGCCGGTATCGCTACCTGCTGGGTCAATCCCCGGCATGCTGTTGCACCGGATCACATAAAGCCGGATCACGAAATCGAAGCTTTACATCAGCTTCCCGCTTTGTTGGAACATCTTGAAAAATAAAAAGAATCGCCACGCTGTTGCGCGGCGATTCTTTATAACATAACAGGAACTTCCTTATATAATTCCATAGAATCCTCCGTCACCCGGCAATCTACAGCAAGAATCTTCACCCCAGCCGCAGCCGCCTCTCTCAGCACCCTGCCAAAAGCCGGATCTGTGACATCGTTTGGATGCAAATACTTCACATCGCTCATTTGGATCACAAATAACACATAAGCTCCGCACCCCGCCTGCGCTGCCTTAATAAGGCCATGCAGATGTTTGACCCCACGGGAAGTCGGCGCGTCGGGAAACGCACAAACTCCATCTTCCTCCAGCGTGACACCCTTAACTTCCAAATAACATTTCTGCCCATTTCGCAAAAATGAAAAATCAAACCGGGAATCCTCGAAAAACGTCTCCGGGCGAATCTCAGACAACTGGCCCAATCCACCTGCCGCCAGCCACTCCCCCACCGCCTTATTGGGCGCTTGAGAGTCCATATTGATCAGTCGCGAACCCTTCTTTACTGCAATAAGATCATACTGGGTCTTTCGCTTAGGATCATCATTTTTCTGACACCAGACTGTTGCACCGGGCACCAAAAGCTCCCGGCATCTTCCGGTGTTCTTTACATGGCAAATATGACTTACACCATCCATTTCAACATGGGCAATAAACCGGTTCGGCCGCTCCAGGAACACCCCGGAAACCATACGATCGTAATGCATTTTCTCACCTCTTGCCTTTATGGTAACAGATTTTCCGGATTTGGCAAGGAGAATAATTTAGGGTTGACATTCAAGGAATTTATGCTATAATTCTATCTGTTCCATTTGGAGGCTTAGCTCAGCTGGTTAGAGCGCATGCTTCACACGCATGAGGTCACAGGTTCGAGTCCCGTAGTCTCCACCAAAAAATGAAAGCATCCTTTTGGGTGCTTTCATTTTTTATTGTCTGATTGGACTCGAACCGATCTAAATGCAACGCGGGTGAGCGTTGCCGCCGAGGGCTCGACCGAGGCGAACCATAATTTTCGCAACGCGAAAATGCAAATCGAGTCCCAAAGTCGTCACCATCAAAAGTCAAGTTACATCTTGACAAGGCCGACGCTTTTATAGATAATTAGTTTGCTTTTGGGAAGGGTGTGAGGATCATAAATCATTTACATTTACACCGAGGATTCAGTAGCTTCATTAGAAAGAATGTGGTGATGGTCATTGCCATGGTGGCTGCCATCATTACTTGTTTTTTAGTGCCGCCGGACAAGGCTTATCTTAACTATTTCGATGTTAAAACACTGACATGCCTATTTTGCGTACTTGCGGTGGTCTGCGCTCTGAAAAATATCAATTTCTTTTACATATTGGCCAAAAAGCTGATTCAGGTTTTTCGTAATACCCGGGTCTGTATCCTTGCGCTTGTGTATATTACATTCATTGGCTCCATGCTCATTGCCAATGACATGGCACTGCTCACATTCCTGCCTTTGGGCACTTATGTAATGATCAGCACCGGCAAAAGCAAATATATGGCGTTTACCTTTATTATGCAAAACATTGCAGCCAACCTTGGCGGCATGTTGACACCCTTCGGCAATCCTCAGAACCTCTACCTGTATACCAAATTTCAAATTCCTACTGCAGAATTTATGGGCATCATGGCTGCGCCTTTTGCCTTGGCGATTCTTTTGATCACGCTGTGCTGCATTTTCTTTGTGAAGCCTGAGCCTTTTGAATTAAAGGACGAAAGACTTTCTCTTCCTGTCAGCAGGTCTATCATATATATGCTGCTATTCGGCCTTGCAATTGCCATCGTGTTTCGGGGTATCCCTTATATTGTGGGTCTTATTGTAATTCCGGCAGTGCTGCTGTTTATGGATCGAAAGGCACTCAAAATGGTGGATTATCCCCTTTTGCTCACTTTTGTATTTTTCTTCATCTTCTCCGGAAACATGGCCCGCATTCAGGCTGTACGAGAGCTGTTTTCATTCCTTTTGGAAAAGAACACATTGCTTGTATCCTTGCTTTCCTGCCAGGTCATCAGCAATGTGCCCTCGGCAATTTTGCTGTCGCAGTTTACGGATAATTACAGGCAGCTTTTGTTGGGCGTAAATATCGGCGGCGTAGGTACGCTGATCGCATCTCTTGCCAGTTTGATCACGTTCCGCGAGTACAGCAAGCAAAACAAAGGAAAAACAGCATATTATATTTTACTCTTCTCCGCCTTTAATTTTGCTTTCCTTATTATATTGGCTGGATTTAGTCTGCTTTTCCAATAAGGTTTTTCATAAAGCACGTTTATTCGACTATTGATAATTTTCTTCTAAGGAAATCTTAAGTGTTTCTTAAGGCCGTTGACATTATTTTGCCTCTGGCATAAAATCCCATTATAAAAGTAAAGAGGAGATGGGTGTCTTATGTTTATTGCAATGTTCAATGGCTGGTATTTCTTCTGGCTTGCTTTAAGTGCCGCCGCCATTGTAGGCCTTTACTTTATGCTGCGTGGCAGAAGCACCAAAACTCAAAAGATCGTTTTGTTCTCTCTGCTGGTCATTGGCCTGCTGCTGCATTTTCTGAAAGCATATATTCCACCTTATTCGGTGGATGAGGCCCGGCATTTGCGCGACAGCTGGTTCATTAACATTTGCGGTGCCAATATTGCACTGTTCCCGTTCTTCTTCCTTATGAAGAACGAGAAAGTTAAGGACTACATGGTCTATATCGGCATTATCAGCGGTCTCATTGCTTTGTTCTATCCTCAGGAGCCTATTGCCAAGGTAGATCAGCTGGCAGAACAGCTGGATATTGTGCGGTTTTATTATCATCACTGGATGGTCATGGCTGTGCCTATGCTCATGGTGCTGCTGGGTCATCATAAGTTGTCCTACAAACGACTACTCAGCGCGCCCACAGGTCTGCTTTTGCTCATGCTGTTTATAATGCTCAATCAGCTTTTCCAGTCTGAGCTTGGTTTTATTCCCCTACGCAATGGTGAGGATTTCTTCGGCATCGGCTATAAGAACACTTCCTATATTTGGGGCCCCGGCACCAATGATGCCATTGGTGATTTCCTGGCTATTTTTACCCCGGATTTCTTTAAGACCGTTCCTGTGGGCGAATTTGCCGGGCAGGAAAAGTATTGGCCCTGGTTTTGGCTGATCGTACCGGTATATCTGCTGGTCACACCTTTGTCCTTCCTTGTATCTTTAGCCTTCGATCACAAGGCATTTGCAGGGGATGTTAAGGCTCTGTTTGGCAAAAAGAAGTCAAAGGAAGTTGCATCTCAGAAATAAAAAATTCCCTCCGGTTCTTAATTGAGCCGGAGGGTTTTTTGAAGGATAATATCATTTTCCTTGTAGCAATTATGCGCTTTTTTTGTTATAATGCAGACATTAAAGAAAAATTGGAGGCATTATGAAGACATATCGGTTTGTGCTTGCCTTGATTTTAGGCGCAAGCTTATTCATCAGTGGCTGTCAACAGCCTCAGGAAATGAAAGAACCCCCGGAGAGTTCACAGCAAACCAGTCAGGAGGGGTCTTCTCATACCAATTTGGAGGACAGCTCCTCCCTGATGCAGCCGGAGACGGTGATTCCTGAAATATCCCCAAATTGCGTGGGTATTTACATTCCGGCAGATGACGGCACATTCTCCCGCGTACGCCTTTCAGAGTTTTCCTCGGTAAGAACTGCGAAAAAGGATATTGATTGCTTTGAGATCATGGCAGCCACGGAAGATAAATTGACCGGGAGCTCTTTCCGCACCATTTGGAAGCAGGCATGGGATCTGCACGGAGATAACGAAGGGGCGAAGATCGGTTTTTGGATCGACTTTTCTCTGCCCAAGGGTATGCGTGTCCATCGGCAGATCTTAAAACCCAGCGATGCCAAGGCTTTTTATGATTATCTTGAGGTTTACCTTTATGATGATGTTCACCAAACACCCGGTGTGTGGTACACCCATTTAGAGGACAAGGATATGACAGAGGAGACAGTGATCACCTCCATCAAGCTCACATCCGGCAGCAAAATCGCCGATGTGGGGGATATTACCTTGACCGCCTTTATTTATCAGGGCGAGGATTGCTTTGATGAACGAGGTGAATACATCGGCCAGGTGTATGACAGCATTGTGATCTCTGCGGAATAACACGCCTTATCATCTGTCGACCACTACCACTTGATCAGACTGTTGCATTTGGATGGGTTCGAGTCCTAGTCCATTAGAAAAAGAAAAGACCACCCGTTGGGTGGTCTCTCTTTTTCTGGTGGACGATATAGGACTCGATTTGCATTTTCGCGTTGCGAAAATTATGGTTCGCCTCGGTCGAGCCCTCGGCGGCAACGCTCACCCGCGTTGCATTTGGATGGGTTCGAGTCCATCTGACAATAAAAAATGAAGGCGCCCAAAAGGGTGCCTTCATTTCTTGGTGGACGATATAGGACTCGAACCTATGACCTTCCGCACGTCAAGCTTAGTCATCGGGATTTGCAAGAAGTGTCCGTAATGGGAGGAAACAGCCCATCACGCATCCCGGAAACGGCTTTTTGCATAATATTCATGTCCGGATGAGTATACCGGGCGGTAGTGTTTATGTCGGAGTGTCCCAAGAGCTGCTGCACAATTCGCACATCTGCGCCGGATGCCAGGGTGAGGGTTGCAAAGGAATGACGGCAGCAGTGGGCAGACAAGTTGCGAACTTCCGGGTATTCCTCCCGGAGAGCCTTAAAGAAATTGCCGTAATCCCTGGAGAAATTTCGGGGATGCCACAGAGTGCCGGAGCTTGTACCGAAAACAAAGTCGCCACAATGTGGGAGGGTTTGCACCAGATGAGCTACTTCCGGCATAAGGGGCAAGGTGCGCAAGCTTTTGGAGGTCTTGGCCTTGTAATCCTCCACCATTGCTTTGCCACCTACCTGAAACACGCCACGCCGGACGGATAGGGTGCTATCGCTAATGTCATCCCATTTGAGGCCGAGAAGTTCGCCTCGCCGTATGCCAGTAAACAGTAGCACCAGGACGGCTACAGCCACCCGGCGGTAGCGATACTGTGTGGCAAAGGTCACAATTTTCTGTGCCTCGTCCTCTGTGAAGCTCTCCCTGGGCTTTTCAATGACAAGGGGGATGCGGAGCTTAGTCGATGGGTCACGGTCTATGTAGCCATTGTCCAGGGCAGCGGAGAATACACCATGAAGCAGCACCCGCATTTTGTCCATGTAGGACTTTGATGCGCCCTTGGAGAACTCATTGACGAATTTCTGCAAGTGCATGGGCTTAATGTCCGCAAGTTCCATGTCCATCAGATCGTCCGGGAATTTTCGTGCAAGCAGCTCTATTTGGTGGTAGGACCTCTCCTTGATAGTACCGAACTTGTATGCATCCATCCATGTAGGTATCCATTCACGAAGCGTCAAACTGTTCCCTCCTTTCTTCCATGGTGAAGTAATGCAGCAACTGCTCCGGGGCGGTTGCGTTCTTGATTTTGGAGTATGTTCCGGTGTAGTCTGGGTCGGGTAGTGCAACATCGGGAGCGGAGTAGATAAGCTCCTTTTGCTTTAGACCCTGGGAGCGGTAGTACAGATGGGCATTCAGCTCCTTGACCGAGCTGCCAAGCTCCTTGGTGACATACTTGGTTATGTACTTGCTGACCGCATCCGTAGAGCGGATGGGAGAAAGTGTGCAGTAGCCGAACTTCTTATCGTAGGCTGTCCATTGGGCTACCTGGTGGCCTTTGGCAAGCTCTTTGCGGATGTGGGCGGGTAGATGCTCATCAAGCTGAAATTGCCGGAGGTCATCTTCCGGGATGCCGGATACCAGGCCATGCAGATGCCATGCGCCATCCTGGTGAGGCTCAGGGATAAGCAGATACTGAACAAAGGCAGCAGCCTTGCGGTAGTTGTAGTTATTCAGCCACTTGGTAAAGGACTTCATACAACTTTCCAGGTCATAGCGGTCTTTCACTTTCTCCTGGGAGAATGTGAGGGTGCAGAAGTAGTTGAAGTCATTACAGAGCGCAAGCTCGAATACCTTACTCTTGGCACGGCGGATATTCTCCGGGAGCTTTTCCTCGTTCCCTGCTTCACCTTTGCGGGTGAACTCTCTGTATCCGTCTGCAAGCTCATAGCCGGGCTTGCGAACCCTAGCGCATACTGTCAGCTTGGAAACCTGGTCATTGTAGCGGTACAAGAAACCCTTGTTGTATTCGAATAAGTCACTCTCTGCAATTCTAAAGTTGGGCACGGGGAAACCTCCTTTCCTGGCGGGGTGAGTAAAATATGACCTATAGTCAAGTAGCGGGGGCTGTACCGTGCTTTCGCAGGGCTGCCGCGTGGTGGTCGATACCTGGGCGCAGGGGCGCATGGTGGGCAAGGTGCGCACGCAACCTGGTGGTGACCTGGATACAGAAGCCCGCAACGGAAGCCAGGCGGTAGCCGATACCTGAGCTAAGGGTGGGTGCATCTACCTACCTGGGCAAGACCGCCGGGGCAACCTGGGTGCGCTGCCTGGGGTGTCTACCTCCGGCTTCCATGCGAGCCGCTTCGCTCTCGCATCTCCGCATCTCCCCCCTGCGCATCTCAGTATGCGTTTTCCTCTCTATCTGCGATTTTATCACTAGTTGCCATCTTTGTCAACTCTACTTGCGATTAAAACGCAAGTTGCAATGAAATAGTTATTGCATCTTGCATCGCAAGCGGTTACAATGATTGCAGATTGCAATGAAAGGGCGTATCAACATGGAAGAACTGCAGCTTGCATACAAGGGCGAATTTACCATCGAGCAACGCAAGATTATGACAGCGGAGGCACTCCAGGAATTACGAAAGGCCAGGAAGCTGTCGCAGAAAGAAGTAGCTGCCCATCTCAATATCCCAGCCACCACATACAACACATACGAAAGCGGACGCACCGAGCCGCCTATCGAAATCCTGGTGCGGTTGTCCCATTTGTATGGGATGCCTATTGACATCATTGTGCAGCGGGACAGAACATACGGCACGGCTGAGGATGTGGGTCAGAAGATGGTCGCATTCAAAGAACAATTGGCAGAGATTGACAAGCAGATTGCGGAACAAGGCGTGGATGCACCCGGCGTTCCGGAGTTTATGGCAGCATTGAACAAGCTCGCCGATGCAATGACGGCCTACAGCCAGACAGAGGCAGCTCAAAAGGCACTTAACAAGGGCATGAAGGATTGACCCCTGGAAACGAAAAACACCCCCGGAGGCGAGCAGCAGCTTCGCATCCGGGGGTGTGCTTTTTCCGTTTTCTCTCATGCAGCATACCTATGTGCGGTCAAGCCGCACATAGCCATTCTGCATTCTTCTCTGTATATTCTTCCATTTCCGGGCATAAAAAAAGCCCTGCCATCCAATCAAGGATAGCAGGGTGTCCATGGTGGACGATATAGGACTCGAACCTATGACCTTCCGCACGTCAAGCGGATGCTCTAGCCAGCTGAGCTAATCGTCCAGGCGCATGAAGAATTATACTTTGTCTCATTGCATTTGTCAAGTACTTTTTCAAAATATCCATTTCCCGGCTTTCCCACCTCCTTTCTGCCCTATTTCTTAAAAAAACTAAAGAAACAAAAGAAAAAAACCAAAAACATTCTTGACTTTTTCTTTTTTCAATGCTAAAATTGAACAGCCGCATTGAAGAGGCTTAAGTTGTTGCGCCCAAAACGCAGCCGCCTTAAGAGCGAGACTACAACTATAAAGTAGGTGAAACAAATGAAAGCAGTTATCGTTACCGGTGGTAAGCAGTACACCGTCTCTGAGGGTGATGTTCTGTACATCGAGAAGCTGAATGTCGAAGCAGACGAAACCGTCAAGTTCGATCAGGTTCTGGCTGTGCTGGACGGCGAGAACACCAAGGTTGGCACTCCCGTTGTGGAAGGCGCCAGCGTCGAGGCTAAGGTCGTAAAGAACGGCAAGGCTAAGAAGATCGTTGTCTTCAAGTACAAGGCGAAGAAGAACGAGAAGAAGAAGATGGGCCACCGTCAGCCTTACACCAAGGTCGAGATCACCAAGATCGCCCTGTAAAAAGCTATGACAAAATGCGAATTTTTTATGGAGGACGATAGAATCACCGGATTCTCCGTCTCCGGACACAGCGGCTACAGCGAGGCTGGCACTGACATCATCTGCGCCGCCATCAGCGCCGTTGTTACCATGGCCGAAGCAACCATCAATGATGTTTGCGGAGCAAAGGCCAAGGTTCGGGCCAAACAGGAAGATGCCCGCATCACCTTGACCCTCCCCGCTTCCTGCGATGAAGAAGAAAGCGTCCAGGCAGTTCTTGCCGGTATGATGCTCACTCTGTGCAGCTTGCGGGATGACTATCCTGATTATATCGAAGTTTTGGAGGTGTAACACCATGTTGAAGATTGGTATTCAGTTCTTCGCTCACCACAAGGGCGGCGGTTCCACCAAGAACGGCCGTGATTCCGAGTCCAAGCGTCTGGGTGTTAAGCGTGCCGACGGTCAGTTCGTTCTGGCCGGCAATATTCTGGTTCGTCAGAGAGGCACTCATATCCATCCCGGCACCAATGTGGGTATCGGCAAGGATGATACTCTGTTCGCTCTGGTTGACGGTACTGTCAAGTTTGAGCGCAAGGGCAAGGACCGCCGGCAGTGCTCCGTGTACGCCGAGCAGTAAAAAGCGTATGAGAAACGAAGGGCTGTTGCAAACTAAGGCTTGCGACAGCCCTCTTCTTTTCCGAAAAACCTCGTGAAGGAGAATCTTTCATGTTTGTAGATAAAGTGCGCATCACAGTCATTGCCGGTCGCGGTGGTGATGGTGCAGTAGCATTTCACAGAGAAAAATATGTGGCAGCCGGCGGCCCGGACGGGGGCGATGGCGGTCATGGCGGCAGCGTGATCCTGCGCGTCAATGACAACATGTCCACGCTACTTGATTTCCGCTATAAAAGGAAATATTCTGCCGCGCCCGGTGACAACGGCTCCGGCAAGCGTTGCCACGGCAAACGGGGCGAGAATCTGATCATTCAGGTGCCCCGGGGCACTGTTGTCCGGGATGCTGAGAGCAACCAGATCATTATTGATATGTCCACCGGCGAGGACTTTGTCATCGCCAAAGGTGGCCGGGGCGGCTGGGGCAACTCCCATTTCGCCACACCCACCCGCCAAGTGCCCCGTTTTGCAAAGGCAGGACTCAAGGGCGAGGAGCGGGACATCATTTTGGAACTGAAGCTTTTGGCCGATGTGGGCCTTGTGGGTTTCCCCAATGTTGGCAAATCCACCCTACTCTCCGTAACATCCAATGCCCGCCCGAAAATCGCCAACTACCACTTCACCACCTTATTCCCCAATCTGGGCGTGATCTATGTAGACGAAGGTGTTTCTTTCGTTATGGCGGACATCCCCGGTATTATTGAAGGCGCTGCAGACGGTGCAGGTCTGGGTCACGATTTCCTGCGGCATATTGACCGCTGTCGCCTGCTTGTCCATGTAGTGGACGTTTCAGGCAGCGAAGGCCGCGACCCTGTGGAAGATTTTAACGCCATTTGCGAAGAGCTGGCCAATTACAGCGTAGACCTAAGCAATCGGCCCATGATCGTAGCTGCCAACAAAACTGACCTGCTTATGCCAGAATCCGACAATCTGCAGCGGCTGCGCGCCGTAGTAGAAGCCGCAGGCTGTGAGCTTTACGAGATCTCCGCCGGTACGACCCAAGGCACCAAACAGCTTATGCGTGTGGTGGCGGAAAAGCTTCGCACCCTGCCCCCCGTGACCATTTATGAGCCGGAATATATTGCTCCTGTGGTAGAGGCCGGCGACCCCACCGAGCTTACCATCGAACATTTGGGCAGCACCTGGCTGATCACCGGTCAATGGCTGGAGCGGCTCATCGTCAATATCAATTTCGACGATTACGAATCAAGAAATTATTTTGATCTTCAGCTCAGAAAGTGCGGACTTTTCACCCGTTTGGAGGAAATGGGCATTCAAGACGGGGATACTGTGGATATTTACGATTTCCAGTTTGATTATCAACAATAAAACATTTGCCATTTTCGACTATTTTTGATATAATAGTGGAGTCATGTTTTATGACTCCACTATTTCTTATTTAGGAGTGAAGATTATGATTCGGAATTTAAACCGACTGAATTTCAAAGATTACGGTCATGTGTTGACAGAAAAATCATCGGACAGTGTTCCCCCTGAAAAAATCAAATCCTTTACTCCCTTGGAACTGACGCAAAATGACCTGAGGGTTTATTTGGCAAATACAGAGGTTTGGCTGAATTACGGCACAGGAATGACTGTCCTCTCCGTTTCCAACAATGCAGAAGACTTCCAGCACTACTATCTGGACAAGCCGGTATGCATCCAGCCCGGTATCTACTTCTGTCTGTCCCCCTTCCGCCAGGAAACATCCGGAGCGGCAATATTTAGTGAAACACCTCCCTCCGCCATTGAACACACACTGCAGATCGAAGATTTGCTCTTGCAAAATCGATTGAAGGTCACTGAAGTATATACCTTTTTTTACCACGAAAAAGAAAAAGGATTCTTCTTCCCCGGCGAAGCGCACCCAATGCTGGAGCTGACCTATGTAGATCACGGCACGCTTCACTCCGTTGTGGAGGGGCAAGACATTGTGCTGAATCAAGGCGAATTAATGTTTTACGGAGCAAATCAATGGCATATGCAATACGCAGATATAGATGTTGCGCCCAGATATGTAACCATTTCCTTTGCCCTGGAAGGCTGTGCTGCCGATGCTCTGGTAGGACGGAAATTCCATATCTCCCAAAAGTCTGCCATACTGCTGCAGCAGCTTCTTGCAGAACACGAACGCATGGATGCCTACTCGTCAGACATGATCATTTCCTTGCTCAGCATGCTGCTTTTGTCCCTTTTACGACATGAAGCCGCGCCTGTGGCAAAACTACAGCCATCCAATTCCATCCATTCGGAAAACGAAATCATTCGCAGGGCTCAGCAATATATCAGCTCCCACCTTCAGCAAAAACTTTCTGTGCCGCTGGTAGCCAAAATGGCCGATGTCAGTCCCAGCTACCTGACCGCCCTCTTCCATAAGAACCTGCAGATCTCCCCTGGCGAGTACATCCGCCGCATCAAGCTGCAGGAAAGCAAGCGCATGATTCGGGAGGACAATATGAACTTTACGGAAATTGCGCAGATGCTTCAGTATTCCACCGTGCATCATTTCTCCCGGCAATTTAAGGAGAAATTTGGCATAACCCCCACGGAATATGCAAAATCCGTTCGCTGAAAGAGGAAGAGTATGGACTTTAAAATACTTACTATGAGCGATCTGGCGGGCACCACCGGCCAGTGTAAATCTGCAGAAAGGACGGATATTTGCCATGAAGATTCTTCACAGCGCTGACTGGCATTTGGACTCCCCTCTTGCCGGCCATACCGAAGAACAAACCAAATATTTGCGCAGCGAACTGCTAAAACTGCCAGACAAGGTCGCTTCCGTTTGCAAAACAGAGAACTGCGATATGCTTCTGCTCTCCGGTGACCTGTTTGACGGCCCGTACAGCAAAGAAAGCTTTTACGCCGTGTCCTCCGCCTTAAAGGACGCAGGCATCCCTGTATTTATTGCCCCGGGCAATCACGATTTTTGCACCCAGGACAGTCCTTATCTTTGTGAGACCTGGCCGGAAAATGTGCACATTTTCACCCGCCCTGTGATGGAAAGCTATTCGCTCCCCCACCTGGACTGTTGCATTTACGGTGCAGGCTTTGACGCTATGGACTGCCCTGCCCTGTTAAAGGAATTTCACGCAGAAGGTACTGCCAAATGGAATATCGGTGTTCTGCACGGCGACCCTGTGCAAAGTTCCTCCCCTTACTGCCCCATTACCGCCCAACAGGTGAAAGAATCCGGCCTTGACTACTTGGCATTGGGCCATATCCACAAGGGCGGCAGTTTCCGCTCAGGCTCAAGTCTATGCGCCTGGCCCGGCTGTCCCATGGGCAGAGGCTACGACGAACCGGGCATGAAAGGCGTGCTTCTGGTGACTCTGGAGGAATCCGTAAGCGCCCAGTTCCTGCCCATGAACACCCCCCGCTTTTACGATGAATCCATAGAAGTCGGTTCCAATGCTCAAGAGGCTCTGGAGACCATTTTGCCCCCGGTTGACTCCCTGGATTTCTATCGCGTGACCCTCACGGGTTATGCGCCTCCTGTGGATCTGTCCGCCCTTACGGCAGCGTTCCCCCACATCCCCAATCTTCAGCTTCGTGACCGCACGCTGCCCGAGGTTGACCTGTGGAGCTGTATTGATGAGGACACCTTAGAGGGCAGATATTTTAAGCTGCTGCATGACGGTCTTGATACTGACAGCGAAAAACTGCAGCAGAATCTAAAGCTTGCCGCCAAGATCTCCCGGCAAATTCTGGACGGACAGGAGGTAACGCTGCCATGAAGATCTATTCCATGACCGCCACCTTCGGTTCGCTGGAACATCAAACCCTGACCCTGAAGCCGGGACTGAATGTGATCGAAGCCCCCAATGAATGGGGAAAAAGCACCTGGTGCGCGTTTTTGGTGAATATGCTCTACGGTCTGGATACCCGCGCAAAGACCACCAAGAACATCCTTGCGGACAAGGATCGCTATGCGCCCTGGTCCGGTATGCCCATGGCAGGCCGCATTGACTTGAACTGGAACGGTCGGGATATTACCATTGAACGCCGCACCCGGGGCAGATTGACCTTTGGCGAATTCAGCGCCTACGAAACTGCCTCCGGTCTGGAGATCCCCGAGCTGGACGCCGTTAACTGTGGCACGAAGCTTTTGGGTGTGGAGCGCAGCGTCTTCACCCGGGCCGGCTTTTTGCGGCTGTCCGACCTGCCGGTGACCCAGGATGATGCCCTGCGGCGCAGGCTGAACAATCTGGTCACCACCGGTGACGAAAGCGGCGCAGGCGACAAACTGCAGCAGGCACTAAAGGATCTGAAAAACAAATGCCGCTATAACCGCACCGGCCTTTTGCCCCAGGCTGAGGCCCAACGGGAACAGCTGGAGGGTCAATTAAATGAGCTGATCCGACTTTCCCAACAATCAGATAGCCTGCGGTCGCGAAAAACCGAGCTGAAACGCCAAATTGAGCAACTGGAAAACCACAAAGCGCATCTGAACTACTTAGGTTCTCTGGAAGATGCGGAAAAACTTACTGCCGCTGTCCATGCGCAGCAACAGGCACAGCAGCACTTTGATGCACTATCGCAGCAATGCCGCGATCTGCCCCCGCAGCAGGAAGCGCTATCGGCGCTAAATCTGGGTCAGCAGCTGCAGCAGCAATGGATGGATCTGCAGGCAGAAAACAGCAAGCTTCCTCCCCTGCCTCAGATGCCCAGCTTCCCTGCCCATTACCGGGATATGACCCCGGACAAAGCCATCACCTGTGCCCGGGAAGACCTTTCCGCTGTGCAGGCTCTGGATGCTGCGCATAAGAAAAAGGCCCGGCTCTTCACAGCCGCAGCTGTTACCGCAGCCATCCTGTTGGCGATTATTGCAATTTTGGAATTTGTAGCAGGCCTCCACTACCCTACCGTATATTTGATCGCAGGTGTCCTGCTGAGCCTTAGTTTGATCGGCTGCATTTGTGGAAACGCCATTGCCGGCAAGCGTTATAAAGAACAGCAGAAACAGATCTATGACCGCCATCCGGGGCAAGCGCCCGCCACATGGGAGTCGGACGCCCAGACCTATGCACAGCAAAAAACTGAGTACGAGGCGCTGTTAGCGCAATCCACCTCTCAGCGAGGCGATCTGGATGCCCGCACACAGGCTGTGAATCAAAAGATCAGCGAATATGTCAAAGACGATAACCTGTCCCATAAACTGGAATACTGGCAATCTGTATGCCGGGCGTGGGACGATTTGGTCGACGCTGATAAAGACCGGAATCAAGCGGAAAAGTATTTACAGACCCTCCGCTCCATGGTAAAGGTAGTAGAAAAGCCCTCCCAGCCGGACGCTTTGGAATACGCCAGCGACGAAACAGAATCGCTGCTGACCTCCGCCCATTTTGAACTGCAACAGCTGCAAACAAAACTGGGACAAACCGAAGGACGCAGCGAGGCTCTGGGTCAGGAAACCATACTGCGTACCCAGCTTCGAGCCGTAAATCACCGCATCCACCGTTTAGAGGACACCTACGCTGCCTTGGAGCTGGCCCAAACGGCATTAAGCCAGGCCACCGCAGAGCTCCAACGCAGATTTGCCCCTCGGATCTCCAAGCGTGCCCAGGAGCTGTTTGCCAAGCTTACCGGTAGCCGTTATGACCGGCTTACCCTCAGCGAAGATCTGAGCCTGAACACCTGCACCGCCCAGGAAGACACCCTGCGGTCTGCCCAGTGGCGCAGCGACGGAACAATCGACCAGCTCTACCTCGCTTTACGCCTTGCGGTGGCAGAAGAATTGACACCGGATGCGCCACTCATCCTGGATGATGCACTGGTTCGCTTTGACGATACCCGTCTTGCCCAGGCACTTCAGATCCTGCAGGAAACCGCTCTCTCCAAGCAAGTGATTCTGTTTACCTGCCAAAGCCGGGAATCCAGGTTGCTTGGCGAATAAAAAGCATAAAAATAACAGGGCCAGAAATCTGTCCCTGTTATTTTTATATCTCAACTTTTTCCGCTTTTTTACGCGGCGTCATATTCAAACGCTGCTCCGTAAAAGCCAATGTCATGGAATAAAACAGCACCGGGCCGATATTGAACATGTGGCAATCAAGCATACTGGCACTGAGCAGCACAAGAATCGACAAAGCAAAAAATATCTTCTTTCCGGAGTAATTTCGTACAAACAGGCAGACTGTCTGAACTCTATGCACTGCATAGGCCACCATGCCAACAACGCCGCAGGAAGCCAACAGCTGAATGACCGTATTGTGCCATCTGGGCGGGAAGAAAGCGGTGAAACCCTCGGCCGTTGACCAACTGTAAGGTATATACTCCGACGGGAAAAAGGTTTCTCCAAACACAGGGTACTTGAAAAACTGTTTCAATCCCTCATGGTAGATCTCAAAGCGATTGGATGGGTCAAGCCCGATTTGAATCAACGAGCTGAACAGCCGTGTGATCTTTCCATAGAACACCGCAAACGCCAATATGGCCACTAACGCAGTAAACACATGAATGGCCACATTCGCCCGGGCATAACGGCTATGAAACAGCGACACCAGGTAAGACAGCATATATACCACGACACCGCAGATAATCGATCCCCGGGAGCAAGTAAAGATCAGTCCTGCCAGAAACAGCATTCCGGAAATATAAAACGCGCCCGTCTTGCGACCTTTTCCCGTTAAAAAGAATGGACACGGGATCATCATAGCAAGCAAAACGCCAATGTTATTGTAATGTCCCCAACCAGTGTAGATCCGCTCACGCAAAATCGTTCCATCCACAATCACATTTGCATCTGCATAAATGAACAGCAGCTCTGCCAAAAGCACATATCCTACACAGACACCGGTCCAGGAAAGGTAGGCCTTGGGGGCAAGTTCCCAGCGCACCGCGCCACTGAACAAGTAATACAGCCCCGCCACGGACAGGATCTGTAACAAGGAAAACACCAAGTTCTGCCCAAACACATTTTGCAGCTGCTGGCTGCCCAGACCGGATAGCAAATAGCTTCCGCCGAGGATCAGCATGCCGGAAAGAAGACCGCGCTTGCGGGCAAAAAACTTCTTTCCGCCAAAGTCCGGGTCTGTTATCAAACGGTACACCAGACAGGCTAAAACGCCAGCAATGAGCAAAATCAGATACCAGCCGCCGCCGGCAAAAGAAAAGACGGAATCCGCATTAAATCCCGGATTATTCTCCACGGACGGGCTTATGTAGCCGCAAACAAACATAGGCATCAACGGCAGCAAATCCCGCCCAAACAGGCACACGAACATGGCGATCAAAACAAAGCAGGTATATACAAACAGTTCCGCACCGCAAGTGTTGGATAAAACAGTTAACCCACCAATCAAAAGGAAATAGGCGGGCGCATATAAAAACCGATTGATCTTTTGGATCAACAAACGACCTTGGTCGATACGCATAGGCGCACCTCCATTTGGGTAATAGGCGTTATAAACGCAAACACCAGTTTTTAAATAATACCACACAAACAGCGAATAGTCAAGAAAGGGCAAGTTTCCCCCATTTTCACCATAAAAACCACATCAAACGCAAAGATTTGCTCCCTGCCACGGCGCCGTAGATGTTTTTTATGCCAATGCCTTACACAAAGAGGTCCCCGAAACATCAAGTGTTTCGGGGACTTTGTGAAATGGATCTTTACAATTTATTATCCGCGCTGTTTCCGCTTATCAACCAGCAGCACCAGGAAAATCCCGGTTGCGCTCATAATCATCAGCGCAAACAGCATCTGGATCGGTGTGCCGTCACCGGTCTCGGGAATGGGAGGAATATTCACTCCGGTGGTCACGCTGTTGGTCTTGAGGGTATTTTCGCCCTCCTGTGCCTGAGCCTGGTTATTGATGACCACGCCCTCAGCGATAACCTTTACCTTAAAGGAGACGGTCTTGCTTTCGCCGGCTGCCAGCTGCAGACTCCAGGTGATCTTGCCATCAGCAAACACGCCGCCGTTGTCAGCAGAACCTGCAACATATTCGGTATGCTGCGGAATCGTGTCGGTAACGGTCACCTCTGCTGCAAGGTCATCACTGTTGGTATAAGTAATGGTGTAGTACAGCACATCGCCCTTATTCACATTCTGGCCGTCGACGCTCACCGAAGGCTTATCTGCCACAAAGGCGTCCTTAACCACAATATCATCTGTCACATCTGCAGTGACCTCTTCGGTGTTGTAGGTGTTCACACCGTCGTAAACCTTAGCGGTGTTGACGACCGTCACCTCAGCCGCGGTGACCTTCACGAGGAAGCTCACTGTCACTGTGGTATCCACAGGAACATCCTCGAATGTCCAAGTCAATGTGCCGTCTGCCAGCATACCGTCATGATCCGCAGACACGAACTCCGTATGCTCGGGAATGGTATCGGTGATGGTAACATCTGCCACTTCCCGATTATAGTTGGTGTAAGAGATCTTATAGAGCAGGATGTCACCAATATCCACCACCTTGCCGTCAATGCTGACAGTAGGCTGTGCCGGGGCAAACACATCCTTTTGAGTGATCTCCTCGTAAGGCACATTGCGGAAAACGATGTTGCTTGCATCACCGTTGATGCAATCCACCTGGGAGCTCAGCGCGCCCTCACCGTCGTCTTCCACCGTGACTTCAAAATGATACTTGGCGGTGTCATAAAGGATATTTGCAATGGGATTTGCGCTGCTTTCCGCCAGAACATAGTAATAAGTATCTGCCACGGTGTAGTTCAGGCCGTCATCTTTCCCAAAGGCGAAGCTGCCGTCAGCGGCGTTGGTGACACTGGCAATGGGTGTCAGGCCCGTGATGTCATAGCCGCCATCGGTCTGATACAGATCGAAGGTATAGTCCCCTGCCTGAAGCGCGCCATTGAGCACTTCCTTGCTGCCGGAAATGGTAGCATCAACAGCCGAAGCCCTGTAGGTGTTGGTAAACGCCAGAGGCGCAGCCACGCCGCGCTTGGTAATAATAGGTGCATGGACGGTCATGCCGCCAACACCGTTATCCGTGACGGATACTGCCACATCGTAAACCGATTCGTCATAAGTCACACCGCCGAGAGTACCCTTGGTCTCCGAAACAGTGAAGTGATGGATGCCCAAACCGTTCAGCGCCACATCTGTGAAGATGAAGTTCTGACCTACATTCACAGCCCGAGCGACCTCAGTGCCGCTGGCATCCTTCAGAACGAAGCTGAACTCATTGTCCTTCAGGTCGCGGCCATTCAAAACCTTCGTGCCGGACACGGAGAACTTGGGGTTACCAACCACCGTGTAAACATTGGTAAACTCACGCAGGCCGGTATACTGAGCATCCACGCTCATAGTACCGTCGCCATTATCAGTAACCTCAACGGTAAGCTCCACGCTGTGGGTATCATAGGTAATGCCGTCCTTCACGCCGCCTGCGGGCACCACCTCACTGATGGTGTAGCGATAAGTGCCGGGCTGGGTGTACTCGATGGCATCAAACACCACGCCGCCGCCTGCAAGATTGGACTTTTCCTGCAGAACTCCGCCCTGGGAATTCTTAAGCTGGAAGGTAAACATATCTGCCTGCAGGGTCTTGCCCTCCAGGATCTTCAGCACTCTGGGCTGATAGCTCGCAGGCTCTACTGCGTAGGAATTCTCAAACTTCAGTTCTGCGGAAGTGCCGTTCAAGGTCACCACAGGCGTTCCTGCTACCAGATTGCCATTCAGGTCATCGTGGACCTCTACGGTAACGGTATAAACTCTGGGATCATAGGTGATTCCGTCCTTAACGCCGCCCTGGGGTGCTGCTTCCTTAATGGTAAAGGTGTAGGTATAGGTATGGGTGACAGGGTCGATCTTATCCAGGGGAATGTCATGGAAGGTGAAATTGCCCTGGGCATCGTTGGTGGTAGTGGCAAAGCGGTTGCCAGCCTCATCGTAAAGCTCAAAGGTGAACATACCGGCCTGCAGATCCTTGATACCGTCCAGATCCTTTGTACCGGAAATATCAAAGCTGGTAAAGTTGGTTACTGTATAGCTGTTTTCAAACTTCAGCTCAGCAGCCGCACCACCCTTGGTCACGGTCACTTCTTTCTGAAGCGTGCCTGCACCGCTATCCGTAACCACTACCTTAATGCCAAACACAGAGGTATCGTAGGCAATGCCTTGATAGACATTATTCACCGCCTGAGTGGGGATCACTTCTTTGACCACATAGTAGTAAGTACCGGACTTGGTATACTCAATGGCATCGAATGCGAATCTTCCGCCCACATCCGACACTGTCTGCAGCGCATCACCGCTGGGTGCATAGCTTTCATCTGCCGCAAAAAGCTGGAAGTCAAACTCGCCATCCAGCAGCGGCCGTCCG
>JAZSFE010000022.1:0-6494 GCA_045532105.1 Faecousia sp. | reverse complement strand
AAACGCTTAAACAATCCATTATAATTGTCCAAGGTGTTATAGTTCGTCTCACATTATTCAATTTACAAGGTACAGATGCCCCCAAACGGTGAGCTTGCTTATTCTATCACAGCTACATAACCATTGTCAAGAACTTTTTTCGGTTTTTTGCACTTTTTCTTTTTCCTTCGCGGGCTTTCGCAAAAGATGCTTTTTTATAAGAAAAAACAAGGCCGGAGAGCCCATCGGACTCTCCGGCAGATACATTATAATATGGTATCAGGTAATATCGTCAATCAAGCCATAACCGCCGTCATTTCTGCGGTAGACTACGGCAAACGAGCCGTTGTTATCCTCATCGCGGAAAGCAAAGAAGCTATGCTCCAAAAGATTCATCTGCAAAACCGCTTCTTCCCGGGTCATAGGTCTGAAATAGAATTGCTTGATTCGGGAAATCGTTAGATCGTCCTCTTTCTCATCCGGGACAAAGGATGTCTCCTCAACCGTACGGGTAAAGGCATCCTGGCGCAAACGTCTGGCAAGTCTTGCTTTATTCTTGCGAATCTGGCCCTCAATGGTGCCCACTGCTGCATCAATAGATGCAAACATATCAGAAGTGCTCTCGCTTGCCCGGAACCAGGTATTCGCACCATGGACAGTCAATTCCACATTGTTCCGGTTTTTATCCACAGAAAAGACGATCAGTGCTTCCGCATCCTCCTCAAAATACCGCGCCAGCTTCATAACCTTTTTCTCGGCATAGGCATGGACATTTTCCGGGAGTTTAACTTTCTTCTCACTGTACTGAAACTTCATATGCGGCAGCTCCTTTCGTTTCACCGGTCATCCGGTGTAATATTACTATACCCCGTTTTTCCCTATTCGACAAGGGGCAGGCATGCTATTCATCGTCAAAATCATCGTCGAGCAATTCCGCCATGGTCAAATTATATACATTTTCTGCTTTCTTCTCAAAAAGCTTGCTCAGGCGAACCGCCTGACGCTGATCCGGTGCCATGAGCTCCATGGTCATCAGGTTGCCCTTTTCATCGTCAAGGGACATGATAACGGAATACTCGCCGCCATCCTTGGGTACGACCTGCGTCTTCACAAAACTGCTGCGTCGAACATTGCGGTTAAACCGCGCCACAGCATACTCTGCCGCTTGTTTCACGGTAAAAGCAATGGAATCCTCCGTCAAAGTTCCGGCATCCCGGCCCTTTTCGGTGATCTCATACTTTTCACCCTCAAGCTCCTGCAAATGCCCGGAGGTTACCATCTCCGGAACTGCTGTGCAAATATCAAAATAGCTCAGACATTCATCCTGATAGCACAGCTCATAGATCTGCTGTACTGAAATCGGATAATTGCACCGGGCCATCACAAACAAAACCAGCACTTTTACATCCAACATATCATGTATGTAACCCAGTCTTTGCATACGCTCACCTCACATATTTATTATACTCAATGGGCAAGCAAAAATCAAGCACCCCAGGGCAGCCAACAACATATTCTGTGTTGAAAGGAGGATGCGCCATGAAAAGCACTGTCTTCTGTATAGCCGGTTCTTCCCCTGCCCTGTTATATGCCGGCGAACATCTTATATCCCAGGGCATTCCTATCACAAAAGAACCCTGCGAAGAAACAACACATCTGCTGCTGCCTGTTCCAACTTTAGACGCTGAGGGCAAAATCAAAGGCGGTATTTCTCCTGAGGACCTTGTAAAACGCATTCCTGAAAACACCGTAATATTCGGCGGGAATCTGAAGCATCCGGTTTTTCACCGTTTTACCTGTATAGATCTACTGCAAGACAACCATTATCTGGCGAAAAACGCCGAAATCACAGCAGACCGCGCCATAGTTTTATTGGGAGCACATCTGCCTGTCACCATAAGCGATTGCCCCATACTGGTGATCGGTTGGGGGCGCATCGGCAAATGCCTTGCTCAGAAACTGAAGGGGCTTGATGCAGACATTACTGTTGCCGCGAGGAAGGAAGCTGATCGGGCAACTCTGTGCAGCCTTGGATACCAGACCATAGACACAGCAGATCTGCAAAAGAGTCTTCCCAACTACCGAGTCATTATCAACACTGCACCTTTTCCCATGATAACGGAACGTGACAGGCGTTCGTGTCATCCGGAATGCGTGTTCCTAGACCTGGCCTCCACACCTGGGATCATGGGCGATGGCATTTTGTGGGAGCGGGGTCTTCCCGGCCGAGACGCCCCGGAATCTTCCGGCAAGCTGATCGGGCAGACAGTGCTGCATTACCTGCAGAGGGAGGGCTGGGCATGAACATCGGTTTCGCCATGTGTGGCTCTTTCTGCACCTTTCATCGGGTATTTCCCGTTATGGAACAATTGGCAGAAAAACATCACATTATCCCCATCTTCTCCCCCGCTGTCTATGCAACGGACACGCGCTTCGGCACAGCGCAATCTCACATTCGTAATGCCTCGGAAATTTGCGGTGTAGATCCCCTGCACACCATTGCTCAGGTAGAACCCATTGGGCCAAAACAATTATTAGACGCGCTGATTGTCGCACCCTGTACCGGTAATACCCTGGCAAAACTGGCACACTCCATTGCAGACACCTCGGTAACCATGGCGGTGAAAAGCCACCTTCGCAATGCCCGGCCTGTGATCATAGCCATCTCCACCAATGATGCACTGGCAGGTGCGGCGGAGAATATCGGCAGGCTTTTGGCGCGAAAAAACTACTATTTTGTCCCATTTGGGCAAGACGACGCCATAGGCAAACCCACCAGCATCGTGGCAGATTTCACTAAAATCCCGGAAACGCTGGAAGCCGCTTTAGCTGGCCAACAGGTGCAACCTATATTACTATAACAAAACGCCACTCGAAAGAGTGGCGTTTTGTTTATTCAAAGTTAGAATCAATGTCATGAGTAAGATTACCGTTGCCGCTGATAGGAATCATTTCTCCGAGATATGTAGGCTCCGGTTGAAAAACGGACATGCCAAAATCTTTTACACGAGCCAGAATTTCCCGCAAATCCCGGGTTGTCTGTCCCACATAGCCACGGTAATCCGCGCTTACGCCGTAAGTCTCAATTCCCAATGCCTGCGCTACATACATCGCACGGTACAAATGATACTCTTGGGTAACGATAACGATCTTATCCGCCCCGAATATCTCCTTTGCGCGGTACATAGTTTCGTAGGTAGAAAACCCGGCGTGATCCATAAACACGTCCGACGAGGGTATGTCCGCAACTATGGCATACTGTTTCATCGCGTCCACTTCATCATAATTCTCTCTTCCATGATCGCCACTCATCAGAAGCTTTGGTGCAGCCCCCAAATGATAAAGCGCAACACCCCTCCGCAAACGGTCCTCCAACATAGCACTGGGGGTTCCGTCATCATAGACCTTACACCCCAGCACCACAATACAATCCACATTCTGAAGAGTTGCTGCCTGCTCTTCCGTCAAAATATAGTCGCGAACGCTATATCTGACCCAAGCATCGATACCAAAGATGATTGCTGCGCCCAAAACACCCACTGCGATCATCACAACCAGCGTTATCTTCAGACCTTTGGGAACTTTTGCTTTCTCTTTCTCTTTCATAGCTTTCTCCGTTGGGCGGTTATAGGCTTTCTACTTCCTCCAGCCAGATACGGGCAGATGCGTCACTGGGCATCTTCCAATCTCCCCGGGGGCCAAGACCCACAGTGCCGATTTTCACACCATCAGGCATACAATTACGCTTAAACTGCTGAGTAAAGAACCGCTTGTAGAAAACCTTTAGCCATTTCTTCACCGTTTCCGCATCATATTCACCGGCAAAGGCACGGCAAGCCATGGTGTAGATTTTTTTCGGTGTAAAACCATACCGCAGCATATGATACAGGAAGAAGTCATGCAATGCGTAAGGGCCGACCAGATCCTCCGTCTGCTGACTGATCTTTCCGTCCGTCGGGGGTAGCAGCTCAGGGCTGATGGGAGTATCCAAAACATCACGCAAAACTTTCTCCGCCGGGGCAAACTCCGGACTCTTAGCCACCGTCTCAATGATACGGGGAATCAAAGTCTTGGGCACATTTGCATTCACTCCGTACATGCTCATGTGGTCACCATTGTAGGTGCACCAGCCCAAGGCAAGCTCGGACAAATCGCCTGTGCCCACAACGATGCCGCCCACCGTACCGGCATAATCCATGAGTATCTGCGTGCGTTCTCTTGCCTGGGAATTTTCATAAGTGCCGTTATGCACGCTTTCATCATGTCCAATATCCTGAAAATGCTGATTTACGGCATCCCGGATATTGATCTCCTTAGCCGTAACACCCAAGATCTGCATAAGATCCCATGCGTTGCGGTAAGTGCGATCGGAAGTGCCGAAGCAAGGCATGGTAACACAGTGCACATCCGTAGCAGGACGGCCGAGCCGACGCATAGCCTCCACCGCCACCAACAGCGCAAGGGTAGAATCCAGGCCGCCAGAGATTCCGATCACCGCTTTTGCCTGAATGGTCTTCAGCCGCTGCATCAGTCCGGTCACCTGCAAGGAAAATGCCTCCCTACAGCGCTGCTCGCAAGCATCACGGTCTTCCGGTACAAAGGAAAGCTTGCGAAGCGGATACAGTGTGCCGTCAGAGCGCAAGTGCTCCGCTGTCTCAGCATAAAGTTCCCGATCTCCAAATCGGGCGCAGGCATCCCGGAAACTGGTGGACTTGATCCGGTCATTATTAATGCGGCCCAAATCACAATCCTGAACAAGCATATAGCCTGCATCCGGCATACGCTTATTTTCCTGGAGCATTCTGCCGTTTTCTGCGATAATGCTGCGACCGGAGAATACCAGATCGGACGTCGACTCCGTAAATCCAGCGGAGCAATATGCATAGATGCAGGTACAAGCTCCGGATTGATGAACCACCGTATTCTTAATAGCAGTATCCTTGCCTACCAACTCATTGGAGGCAGACAGATTTACGATCACATTTGCGCCGCTTAAAGCAAGCATAGCAGAAGGCGCAACCGGTGTCAGCAGATCTTCACAGATCTCCACGCCCAATACAGCGCCGTCACCCAAGGGGAACACCTGCTGGGTGCCCACTGTAGTATAGCCAAACTCGCCAAGGCCAAACACATCCGCCACTTCGGAAATGGGCTCCAGCTCATCTGCCGAGGAGAACCAGCTCTTTTCGTGAAACACCCCGTAATCCGGCAAATAAGTTTTAGGCACAAGACCCCGAAGACCGCCGTTTCGCACCACCGCGGCACAGTTAAACAGCTTGCCACCAAGGCGCACAGGGACACCCAACACCACCGTCAATCCGGGATATTGGGCAGACTGCTCCAAAATGGTCTTCATACCCACATTAACTTCCTGCCACAGGCTGTCCTGGAAGAACAGATCTGCGCAGCTATATCCGGTCAGCGCCAGCTCCGGCAGAACCAAAACATCTACCGCTTTGGCATCGGCATCCGCCATAAATGCGCAAATATCCCGGGTATTCTTAGGCACATCTGCCACTTTTACCTCGGGCACGCCGCAGGCAATACGAATGTAATCCAGCATAATTTTTCCTCCGGATCATCAGTTTTTTTCATCATATCACATTTTTTGCAAAATGCAAAGAAAATATAACCCCAGCCCTTTCATAAGAAAAGGCCTGCATAAAGCAGGCCCTTTTTATGCATGAATCTTCTCTCTTTGCTTGGTTCGAATAAAATAACCGATATAATATACCGCCGCAGAGGCAATGGTTAATGCCAGCATCAGCAACACCATATTCGCCACCCAGCCGCAGGATGCGTAAATATCCTTAAATACCGCAAGGGGACTCTGCACATAGGGAGAAATATAAAAACAGTTGATCTTTTCCCCGAAAATCAGGTTCAGACTCTGCGCCACCGCACAAGAGCCGATATACACAATAATCGCTTTCCGGTAAGAAGCCTTATCCAAACAAACTCTTTTGCTCAAATACAAATATAGGCCGATAAAGATCAGCAGCATATGCCAAATATACGCATGCAATGTAAGCGTCACATACCCATGGTTAATGCCGCTAGGCTCAATAAACGCCATAATGCCGCCGAACATATTCACCGCAAACATGAATTCGTACAGCCATCCATTGACTTTCCTGTTTTTACACAGGGCACATACAACACTCAAGTACATAGGCACGGAGCAAAGTTGGAACGGAAAACAGCCCCAGAAACCCCAATCATAAGGGTCAACATAAATATGAAACAGGATCTTGTATACCTCGGTCAGCAGCAGGAATCCGCCCACAGCACCGAGAATTACCCGATTTTGCTTTTCGTTTGCGTTGCGAAGCCACCATGCCGCCACCACCGTGATCGCCAAAAGCACAAACGTAGCCACAAGATGAAACGCGCCGTAGGATTCCGGCTTTTCCATGGTCCAGGCCGTCCATTGCAAAAATTCGTTCATCATATTCCCTTCTTTCTCCTGTGATTACTGCCAATCTACCATAATTCGACAATAATTGCAAGAAAAA
>JAZSFE010000011.1:0-42747 GCA_045532105.1 Faecousia sp. | reverse complement strand
GGGCTTGATGCCGGATAGCATTCTTTTTTTCTGTACGATTTCTTCCATGGTATTTCCTCATTTCATCGTTTTGGCGGGAGTAAGCCCCTGCCCTGCTTTTTGGGGGTGTTGCGGCGGGAGCAAGCCCCCGCCCTACTATTGGGATCGTCCTGTGGTGGGAGAGAGCCATAAGCCCTACAATATTTTCGTTATAGTATCACAGTTTGCAGAAAAAGGCAACACGGGAAATTGACTTTATGCATACTCTTATGATATAGTATTGGGAGAATTTTTAAGACAGAGGTAGATTCTATGGATTATATAGCTTTAGCGAATTTGCTTTTCCCCAATGTAACAGAAACTCCCGAGGAAGTGGAAGCCCGCTTCCCTGCCCGCAGCAACCCGGAAGGTGCTGTTATCACCCGCATGGCCCCCTCCCCCACCGGCTTTGTCCATTTGGGCAATCTGGTACAAGGCCTTACCTCTGAACGCATGGCCCACCAAAGCGGTGGCGTGCTGTTTTTACGGGTGGAAGACACCGATGCCAAGCGAGAGGTCAGCGGTGCTGTTGAGGTACTCATCAACACACTGAAGCACTACGGCATTCACTTCGACGAAGGCGCTACCATTGATGGCGACAACGGTGCATACGGCCCTTACCGTCAGCGTCAGCGCGCGGCCATCTACCATGTATATGCCAAGAAGCTGGTTGCTGAAGGCATGGCCTATCCGTGTTTTTGCACAGAAGAAGAACTTTCCGCCATGCGGGAAAAACAGGAAGCAAACAAGGAAACCACCGGCTATTACGGCAGCTACGCCATTTGGCGTGATCGATCCCTGGAAGACATTCAGGCGCAGCTTAACGCAGGAAACCCCTGGGTATTGCGTTTCCGTTCCACCGGTTCTATTGAAAATCAATTCCTTTTTGATGATCTTGTTAAGGGCAAGCTGACCATCACCGAGAATAATGTAGATCATGTGCTGCTGAAATCCGACGGCATTCCCACCTACCACTTTGCCCACGCGGTGGACGACCACCTCATGCGCACCACTCATGTGGTCCGTGGCGACGAGTGGCTGCCCACCCTGCCCTTCCACATCCAGCTGTTTAAGGCTCTGGGTTTCAAGCTGCCCAAGTATGTGCATATCGGCCCGCTTATGAAAATGGACGGCACTTCCAAGCGCAAACTATCCAAGCGGAAGGACCCGGAACTGGCTCTGACTTATTACAAGGCAGAAGGTTTCCCCGTACAAGCGGTGTATGAGTATATCATGACATTGCTTAACTCCAATTACGAAGATTGGCGTCGGGCGAATCCCACCGCACCGGCATCTGATTTCAAATTCAGCCCCAAAAAGCTGAACCCCGCAGGCAACTTATTCGACTATGCTAAGCTTACCGATGTAAGTAAAAACGAAATTGCAAAAATGGACGCAGAAACCGTTTATGCACTTCTGTTAGATTGGGCAAAGGAATTTGATGCCGATTTTGCTGCAAAGCTGGAACAAGACCCCCAATATGCCATTTCCATTTTGGCCATTGGCCGCGGCGGGAAAAAGCCAAGAAAAGACCTGGCCGTTTGGAAAGAGGCCAAGCCATATATGGGATTCTTCTACGATGAATATCTTGAGCTGCCCGTCTTTGATGACAGATTTGAAAATGAAACCATCAAAGAGGCACTGGTTAAATTCCTTGATGTCTATGACCCGGCGGACGATTCCACTGTTTGGTTTGACAAGATCAAGAAAATTACCGAAGAGATGGGTTTTGCCACAGATATGAAGGCCTACAAAGCCGACCCCTCTGCATATCCCGGCAGCGTGGCAGATGTATCCACCTTTATCCGCCAGGCGGTGACCGGCAAGGTCAACTCCCCCGATCTTTACACCGTTATGCAAATCTTAGGGCCTGAACGCACAACCGCGCGCATTCACGCTGTTTTAGAAACACTGTAAAAACAATAATAAAAAGCCGGCTGCTGATTGCAGCCGGCTTAAATTTTTACTTTTCTACGATCTCCAGCACTTCCATAGGACAAGCCTTAACGCAAATACCGCAGGCGATGCACTTGGTAACGGGATCGCTGTTCTTCTGCACCATGACCTTCATGGGACAAGCTTCCACACATTTACCGCAGCCAACGCAATTCTTCTTATTGATCATGAATACGCCGGTCTTAGGATTCTGTGTGATCGCGTCATGCTCACAGGTTCTCATGCACTTGCCGCACTGGATGCAAACATTCGGCTTTGCGCCATCACCCTTGGCGACGATCTGGATACAGGAATAATCCTGATGGAACTCCTTATAAAATGCTTCAGAGCAGGCACGGACACATTCCAAACATGCCATACACTCCACATTTTTCTTAACTGCAAGCTTCTTCATAACAAAGGATTCTCCTCTATGTATTTAATATCATGGCAATTATAAACCAAAATTTGTGAAATAGCAATGGGTAAATATAAATTTATCGATTAGAAAATGCAGATTTCCCGATTAAAAACACATTTTGCGGTCATACTAGTTGTACCACTCAAAAATTCAGGAGGGAAACTATGAAAAAGTTTACTTGTATCGCTCTGATGATTGTCCTTACCCTTAGCCTTATGGCTGGCTGCCGGAGAAATACCGGCACAGATGCCGGTGATCCCAGCATGGAGCCCAGCTCTTCTGTGGGAACTTCCGATAACGGAAATACCGACGCATCTGGCAAGGGCGCTGTTGGCGATGTCATCGACGACATGACCGGCAACATGGGAAGCGACATGAACGGCAACTAAGGTTCAGGCTTTTGCCTGACCTACATATTGCTCCCAACTCAAGGTGATTCTCCCATCGGCATCAACCAGACACGGGATGCCGATCTTACCCTCGGCGCGCGCAGCATCAAAGGCCGCATCATTTTCCCGATAGACAAGAAATTCCTTCAGATTCAATAAGCTGTCAGAAAAATCAAGATATGCATATTCCACTCCTGCCTCATCCAGTTCCTTCAGGCATTGCACACAATCAGGGCATAGTCTGCTACCGTAAATCTTCAGCATACACTACCTCACAAAATCGTCAAATAACGATTCAGATTCTTCTTCATGCGCTCTGCAGCCTGGCGGGCAGCCACCGCATAATCCTCCCCTTCTGTTTCCTGCCAGGCAGCAGTCACAGACGGGCCGGCACAAACCACCGCGCCATAACCGAAGCGGTCAAAAGCATTGCTGCAATTTTTCGCATTTCCACCGGGATAATCCAATCCATCCACCAGCAGAAACAGACGGTTATGCTTAGTGCGAATAGCACTCAGCTGTTGTGCGCTGCCGGCACTGGCAACCGCTCCGATCTGAGAATATCCGCATTTGCCGAGAATCGCCTCTGCAGACCGGTTGACCATCTCCGCAGCTGCGTCATATACATGGCGGGTGCCGGTGAGCAGATCTTGAAGTTCCACAGCGGATTTATTGGCAGAATGAATGAGAACAAACAGATCCTTATTGGTATCCTTGACACAAGCCGCAAACGGCTTTATGGCATCGCTGCCGATGTAGGCATTGATAATCAATCCGTCGCAGTAATACTGACCTTTTTCAAAAATCATTTGGGCAGTACGATCAGCCGCCCAGGGAGAAAGGATCTCCGGACTGTCCAGCAGCACATAAAATCCTAGATCTTTCGCCTTTTCAAGCAATCGGTTCAAGGCAGAAAGTCCCTCAGGTCCCAAAAGCGAAAAGCAATTAAATCCAAAACGCACAGCCGGCACGAGATCATGAAGCTGCTCCATTAAATCACAGCAAAAACGCTCATATGCCGCAACCACCGAACCGCATTCTTCCACAAGCGCAGGCGGCAGCGCATCATATTTCAAACTGAAATCGATCACAGAGGGATTCTTCAATCTCCGTATTTTATCATGAAGAAAATCAATTGCCATACCATTACCTCCTTTTTTAATATTATAGCATATCTCCGCGACAAAAAACAACTGAAATCCAGAAAAACCTTTCCAGTTGCGAAACGCTCCTGTTCGGGCATACTAAGCGCGAAGGGAGTGATGAAAATGAAATTCAAAGGACTTGCTATTACCATGGGCGTCGGCGCAGCCGTTGGTGCAGTTGCCGTCATGATGCTACCCCGTCAGTCCACCGCAAGAAAACTGGTGAATAAGGCTGCGTGGAAGGTCGAGGATGCCGCCAGCATGCTGGGAAACAAGATCTCCAATTCCATGGATATGTAAAAACCGGGAGGCAAACGCCTCCCGGTTTATTATTTTGCGCTGATGGCAAGGGCATCACCATTGACGGAAATCTCAATAACGCTGATGGGATTTTCAAAAGAATCAATAATCCTCTCAGAAATGGGATCCTCCAGCTCCGTTTGAATGGTCCTGCGAAGATTTCTTGCGCCGTAGGTCACGGAATATGCTTTCTTTACAAGGTAGCTGCGAAGATCATCTGTCCATAGCAGAGTCAAACCACGCTCCTGCAAATTATCCTTCAGTTCCTTAAGCATAATATCTGCAATGCCCATGAAGTTTTCTTCTGTGAGATGGTTAAATGTGATGATCTCATCCACGCGGTTAATAAATTCAGGCCGCAAGAACTCCCGCAAGGCTTTCATCACCTTGTCCGTCAACTGCTGCTGGTCGGTTCTGCCAAAACCCATGCCGCCAACACGCCCCTCAGAGCCTGCATTGGAGGTCATAACGATAATGGTGTTTTCAAAATTCACCACTCGTCCCTGAGCATCTGTGATTCTGCCGTCATCCAGCACCTGCAAAAGAACATTGAGAACATCAGGATGCGCCTTTTCAATTTCATCGAAAAGCACCACACTATAAGGTTTCCGTCGGATCTTCTCCGTGAGCTGACCGGCTTCGTCGTATCCCACATAACCGGGGGGCGAGCCAATGAGCTTAGAAACCGTATGTTTTTCCATATATTCGGACATATCCAGGCGAATCAAGCTGTCCACGCTGTCAAACAGGTCATCTGCCAGCCGTTTCACCAGCTCCGTTTTACCAACGCCGGTAGGCCCAACAAAGATAAAGGATGCCGGGCGTTTTTTCGCGGAAATACCCACCCGGTGACGGCGAATTGCCCGTGCCACCGCATCAACTGCCTGATCCTGGCCAACAATGTGCTCTTTCAGCCGCTGCTGCAGGCCGGTAATCTGCTGATATTCCTGCGCCTTGATCTTGGAAGCCGGAATTTTCGTCCAAAGCTCAATGATGCGGGCAAGATTTTCAATGGTCACCGCAGGAGGCGGTACCTGCTCCAATTCCTCGATCCTTGTGCCGATCTGGCACAGGCGGCTGCGAATATGAGCCAAACGCTCATAATGCTCATTTTCCGTATCCTCAGTGAGCATTTGCAGCTCCAGCTCGTAATCATCCCGCTCCTTGCGCAGCTGCGCAAGTTCAGAGATCTCCTTGCTGCGAAGATTCACATCAGAGCAAGCTTCATCCATAAGGTCAATAGCCTTATCCGGCAAAAAACGGTCCGTAATATAACGTTCAGACAGGATCACGCACTGCCGTGCGATCTCCGGAGAAATAGTCACTCCGTGGAACTGCGCATAACTGTGGGAAATACCCTGCATGATCTGGCAAGCCTCCTCGATAGAGGGCTCTGCCACATTTACCGGCTGAAAACGGCGCTCCAGCGCAGCATCTTTTTCAATATGCTTGCGATATTCGTTAAAAGTAGTTGCGCCGATCACCTGGATCTCGCCCCGGGAAAGGGCAGGCTTCAGAATGTTTGCCGCGTTCATGGACCCCTCAGCATCTCCTGCGCCTACAAGATTGTGCACCTCGTCAATCACAAGAATGATGTTGCCACATTCCTTGACCTCAGCGATCAGGCTCTTCATTCTGCTTTCAAACTGACCGCGGAACTGCGTACCGGCAACAAGCGCCGTCAGGTCAAGCAAAAACACTTCCTTATCCTGCAGCTTAAAGGGAACTTCCCGGGCAGCGATCCGCTGGGCAAGACCCTCTGCGATGGCAGTTTTACCAACACCCGGTTCACCAATCAAACAAGGATTATTCTTCTGCCGGCGGTTCAGGATCTGGATCACACGCTCAGTCTCCACATCCCGACCGATGACCTTATCCAGTTTCCCCTCTCTTGCCCGAGCAGTAAGATTCATGCAATAGCTGTCAAGGAATTTGTGCTTTTTCGACTTTTTCTTCCCCTTAGCATGATCGTCATTCTCCTCACCGGTCTTGTCCTTCTTATTTCCGGGAAGATTGGGATTTTGGGGCATATTCATTGCTCCAAACAACTGATTGATCATAGGAAATGTAGCCGTGCGGCTATCCATTTCGTCATCATCGCTGTCACTTTCGCTGCCTTCCATCTGACCAAACATACTGCTCATTTCATCAGAAAGGTTGTCAAGATCCTCCTCAGAGAAACCCATTTGCTTCACCGCCTGGTCAATCTGGGGAATTCCCAGATTTCTGGCGCATTTCAAGCAATAGCCTTCATTCAGCGTAACACCGTTTTCAATTTTCGTAATAAATACCACTGCAATATTCTTCTTGCATTTAGTACAAAGTTTCGGTTGCATACTCGTCACTCCATTCCATGGGAAATCTGTTTCTCAACGTAAGTGTAACATATCTCTGCTAAGAAAAAACGAATAATTTTTAAACAATCAATACGGGGTGCATTCAAATTTTTCCACCCCGTCATCATACCAAAGGTGGGTCATGTACAAGCCACCGGGAGGCACTGTAGGGCCGGCCGCTGTGCGGTTGCCGGAATCCAAAATCTCCGTGATCTGGCAAGGTTTGATCTTCCCCTCCGCCGCATATACCACCGTTCCCGCCATGGCCCGGGCCATATTGTACAAGAAACCGTTGGCGCACACCCGCAAGGAGATCAGATTCTCCTTCCGTTCCACCTCATAGTGATACACTGTTCGCACCGTGGATTTCACATCCGTACCCACGCTGCGCACTGCAGCAAAGTCATGCGTACCCACAAACTGCCGTGCAGCTTCCTGCATGATCTTTTCGTCCAAATGCTTGGGATAAAACCATGCACGATCCACATAAAACGGATCACGAACCCGGGAATTATAAATAAGATAGGTGTATTCTTTCTTCACACACGAACCGATAGCATTGAAGTTTTCATGCACCGCAAAAGCCTTGGTGACCACAATATCCACAGGAAGATGGGTATTCAGAGCATAAGGAAGCCTATCCACGGGGATCGTGGAATGTGTTCTGAAATTTGCCACATAGCACTTGGCATGAACACCGGCATCCGTTCTGCCGCAGCCGGTGACATGCACGCTGTGTCCTACCACAGCGGCAATGGCCTTTTCCATTGTTTCCTGCACTGTGGGAAGATTGTTCTGGATCTGCCAGCCGTGATAGGCCGTACCTAGATAAGTCAGACACAAGGCAATATTGCGCATATTATCCCTCACAAACCAAATTGCCGCAGCACGATGATCGCTGCCAACAATATAATTCCTGCGCCAAAAGCCTCATAATCCCAAAGGCGATAACGCAGCAGTTTCATTTTCGTACGGCCCTCACCGCCATGGTAACAACGGCACTCCATAGCCGTAGCCAACTCATCCGCCCGCCGGAATGCGCTGACGAACAAAGGCACAAGAATAGGCACCAGTGCCTTGACACGATCTGTCAATTTTCCAGTCTCAAAATCAGCACCCCGGGCTTTTTGGGCAGACATGATCTTATCCGTCTCTTCTATCAGCGTAGGCACAAAACGAAGAGCAATGCACATCATCATGGAAAGCTCGTGTACAGGCACCTTAATAACCTTCAACGGAGAGAGCAAGGACTCCAAACCGTCCGTCAAAGCAATGGGAGACGTGGTATAAGTCAGCAAGAAAGTGCAGGTAATAAGCAAAAGAATACGAACGAGCATCATCCCCGCGCGAAGCACGCCCTCCAGGGTGATCGTAACGCTCCAAACGGAAAGCAATACTGTTTCGCCCGGAGTAAAGAAGATGTTTAGTACCGCTGTAAAAATAAGGATGAACAATAGCGGCTTCATGCCACGCACAAATGCTTTCAGCCGAATGCGGGAAACGGCGATGCATACAGCCAAAAACACAAAGCAAATACCGTATCCCACCCAACCGGATGCAGAAAACAGAGCAACAATATAGGCGATCAAAAGCAGCAGCTTCGTTCTGGGATCAAGCCGGTGTATGACCGAATTTCCCGGGAAATACTGACCCAAAGTAATGTCCTTAAGCATGGCCATCGCCTCCTCTCTTGGGTAAGAGAGCAGCAAGTGCCTGCTCCATAGTATACACATTGGGCACATCCAATCCCAATGCCCGCAGGCGCATAAACACCTTGGTCAGCTCCGGAATATCCAAGCCCATGTCCTGCAGCTGGTCAGCGCAGGCAAAAACTTCCTCCGGTACTGCATCAAAGGCAAGCTTGCCGTCATTCAAAACAAGGAGTCTATCCGTCAGCCGTGCCACATCATTCATAGAATGGCTGACCATCATGATGGTGGCATTTTTTGCCAAACGGTACTTTTCAATATTGGACAAGATCTCTTCCCTGCCCGCAGGATCCAGTCCTGCCGTGGGCTCGTCCAGGATGAGAACCTCCGGCTCCATGGCGATCACACCGGCAATGGCAACACGGCGTTTTTGGCCACCGGACAAATCAAACGGAGACATTTGCAGCTGCTCATCAGTAATACCAACAAATCCTGCTGCTTCTCGTACCCGTCTGTCGATCTCCTCTGCAGAAAGCTTCATATTCTTCGGACCAAAGGCAATGTCCCTGTACACCGTTTCCTCGAACAGCTGATACTCAGGATACTGGAACACAAGACCGACCCGAAAACGCGCCTGTCTTGTCAGCAACTTGTCCGCCCAAATATCCTGCCCATCCAGAAAAACACTGCCGTGGGCAGGCTTCAGAAGGCCATTTAAATGCTGTATCAGTGTAGACTTGCCGGAACCCGTATGTCCAATAATACCAACAAATTCGCCCCGTTCCACGCAAAAGCTCACGCTGTCCAGAGCCTTATGCTCAAACGGCGTGCCTTCACTGTAAATATGGGTTAAATTCTTTATCTCAAGAATGGGTGCCAATCCAAGTCCCTCCTAGGGCTGTTTGTTCAATGCTTCAAAAATCATTTGTGCGCAACTGTCGCAGTCAATTCTATCCAAAGGCAATGTAAAACCGTTTTCATTCAGCAAATGGCAAAGTTCCACCGTCTCCGGCGCCGCAAGGCCAATGTCATGCAGCAGCTGCACCTGAGAGAATACCTGCTCCGGTGTGCCGTCTGCGGCAATAACACCTTTGCTCAGCACCACCACCCGGCCCGCCTGGGCCGCCTCGTCCATGTGGTGGGTGATCAGCAAGACTGTGATCCCCTTTTGACGATTCAGTTCCAAAATGGTCTGCAAGACCTCACGGCGTCCTCTGGGGTCAAGCATGGCCGTAGGCTCATCCAGCACGATACACTTGGGCTCCATGGCAATAATGCCGGCAATGGCAACACGCTGCTTCTGGCCTCCGGACAGCAAATGAGGCGCATGGTTTCGGTACTCATACATTCCCACCTGCTTTAATGCCTGCTCCACTCTTCTTGTGATCTCCGGGCTTGCAATACCCAAATTCTCCGGACCAAAAGCCACATCCTCGTCCACCACATTGGCAACGATCTGGTTGTCCGGATTCTGAAATACCATGCCCACCGTGCGGCGGATCGCCATGATCTTTTCTTCGTCAGCAGTATCCATGCCGAACACATAGGCCTTTCCGCCAGAGGGCAGCAATATAGAATTAAATTGCTTGGCAAGTGTAGACTTTCCGCAGCCGTTGCCGCCTAAAATGGCCACAAAAGAACCGGATTCCACAGTGAGATTCAGGTCCTCAAATACGGCGACGCCGGGCGTGTTATCCACGCCCGGATAAGTATATGCCAAATGCTCAACAGAAATTGCAGTGCTCAAATGATCCCCTCCAGATCAGGGTGTCCATCTACCGGTGGCACCGCAGGGCAGCATGATCCCGGTGGAGCTCACCGGAAGTCCCAGCTCACCCACCTGCGTTTTTCCACCGTGTTCCCGGCCAAATACCACATCTGCCGCATAACCCACTGCAGAAGGAGCAAGACCGGTAGTATAAGAATTGATAATTACAAAAAGCGGATTATCCGTCAGCAATTTGGCGGTTTCCAGCAAGAAAGGATAGAAACTTGTCTCCATCTTCCAAATCTCGCCGCTGGGGCCTCTGCCATAGCTGGGCGGATCCATAATAATGCCGTCATAACGGCGGCCTCTGCGGATCTCCCGCTGAATAAATTTACCGCAATCATCCACGATCCAGTGGATAGGTCTGTCTGCAAGGCCGGAAGCATGCGCATTCTCCTTCGCCCATGCCACCATGCCCTTAGAGGCATCCACATGGTATACCTCTGCTCCACCGGCAGCCGCAGCCAAAGTCGCACCGCCGGAGTAAGCAAACAGATTCAAAATGCGCACCGGGCGATTTGCCGAAGCCACCTTATCCCGGATAAAATCCCAGTTGGCAGCTTGCTCCGGAAACACACCGGTATGCTTAAAATTCATGGGTTTAACATTAAATGTCAAATAATCCTTATAGGAGATCTGCCAGCGTTCCGGCAGATGATGCTCAGACCAATGGCCGCCTCCTGTATTGGAGCGCAGGTATCGAGCATCATATTTTCTCCATCTGGGGTCGGTTTTCGGGGTATTCCAGATCACCTGAGGATCGGGACGCACAAGGATATATTCCCCCCAGCGCTCCAGACGCTCCCCGTCAGAGGTATCCAAAACCTCATAATCTTTCCACTCATCAGACAGCCAAATCATTCTTGACCTCCCTGCGTAGGTGCATCAGGTGTGGGCTGGGTACCGGCATTAGGATCCACATATCCCGGATTGCCTGCCAAATACGCATCCCACGTTTCCTTGGTATGCTTGTTGCAGACGATATAAGGCGCACTGACTCCCACATTCTTATTGTTATGAATGCCGGTAAAGCCGCCCACGGGATTTCCATTGGAATCCACAAGGTAAATAAACTCATCTACATTGTGCGCGCCGGAAAGTCCGTTTTTCAGTGCCTCTGCAATATTGCTCACATCCGCAGCGGTCATCTTCACAAGAGCCCGCTGAGACAGGGTGCACTGACCTGCAGCTGCCAGCTTCTTGCAATACTCATTGGCAGCGCATCCGCACTCATTGCAGAAGTCAACGACCACATGGCAATCACACTCTTCCAAGGGTGCATCATCTTCATAAACCCAAGCGCTGGCCACACGGGTAGCTGTACGCACATCCATAGAGCAAGCAGAGGTCGCCAGCTTGCCGCAATCCAGACATACGCTGACCTGCTTCATATCTGTAGTGCTGTAAAGGGGGACTCTTTCAAGTCCCTGATGGATCGGTGCCATGACCTTCTTCCACAAACGACCGGCAGGATTGGAGCCGTCGCCGGTCAGGTTGATAACCTCAGGAATATCATAGCCGCACCAAGACGCCGCAGTATAATAACCGGTAAAACCGCAGAACCAGCGGTCACGGTAGCTGGAAGTAGAACCGGTCTTACCAGCCACATCCATGCCGGGAATATCCGCATTATAGCCGGTACCTCCCGCCACAGCACTGTCCAGACAGTAATTGATATAATTCACTGTCTTTTCACTAAGGATCTGCTCAGAATCCTGAACGTTATCCAAAATCAAGTTGCCGTTACTGTCGTAGACCTTAGTAAATGTTCTGGCTTCCCGGTAAATGCCGTTATTTGCAAAGGTTGCGTATGCCTCGGCCATATCCCGAACCGACACGCCCACAGTAGGTGCGCCCAGCGCCAAAGGAGAATACGCATCGTCAGAAAACACAGTGCCGGAAGAATTGACGTAATTATCCACCAATGTCGTCAAGCGGAACTTGTCCCTGGCAAAATTGAAGCCATAGGTCGTACCAATAGTGTCCAAAGTATTTACCGCCACCGCATTGATAGACGATACGATACCTTTTAAGATGGTTTGTGAATAAGAATAGGTTCTGCCATCATTATAAGGGAACGGCCGATCGTCCGTGTAATAAAGAGGCATATCCTTTATCACCGATGCCGGGGTAATAATACCCAACTCAAAAGCAGGCGCATACACCGCCAACGGCTTCATTGAGGAACCGGGCTGCAGCATAGCGTCCGTAGCACGGTTAAAGCCATCATGGGTAGTCTTTTCGCCAACACCGCCCGCCATAGCCACAATATCACCGGTTGCATTGTCAATAATGACCATGCCGGACTGCAGCTGCTGCAAGCTCTGTGCAGTGGGGATCTGCTTCAAATCGGTATAGATCTTATCCACCTGGTTCTGAACATCCATGTTCAGCGTGGTATAGATATGATAACCACTGCGGCTAATGAGCTCCGTATAGCCCTTCTTGGTCTCCGAATTCCAGGTAACACCATGCTTTTCTGCAAGGGCCATAGCCAAATCTTCAATTACCGTATCTACAAAATAGGAATAGACTTCCCGGGAAGCATTTTCACCGATAGCAGTGATCTGCCCGCAGTTGGGGCAGTAATACTTGCCGTCCTCATGCTTATCAAAAGTGCCAACCTTGCCGTGATAACCGCAGCTTTCATTCAAGCAGTCACCCACTTTGTCAGCATTATCAATACCGCGCTTAAGCACCAGTTCCTGATTGATGGCTTCCTGATACTCTTCCTCTGTCAAATACCCTTCATTACGCATGACCCACAGAGTATTTATGCGCCGTTCATTATTCTGTTCCATGCCGGTCTTGCCGGATTTATCCAAAGTAACGCGGTAAGGATTATACAGCGAAGGGTTATTGGTAATACTGATCAGCGCTGCGCACTCAGCAGGTGTCAAAAATTCCAGTTCCTTGCCGAAATAAGTCGCAGCCGCGGCCTTAACGCCGTTACACCGCTCACCCAGGTAAATAATATTCAGATAATATTCCAAAATCACCGTTTTATCGTAACGTTTTTCCAACTCCGTTGCCCGGAATATCTCCAAAACCTTACGCTGAACAGTAACATCATCTTCCTGGAAATAGTTTTTGATCAGCTGCTGGGTAATAGACGAACCGCCAAATTCCCGGCCACCCACAAACATACTGATACAGGCCTTAACTGTAGTAAACCAGTCAACACCCTGGTGCTCAAAGAAACGCTTGTCCTCAATAGACACAGCGGCATGGATCAGATCTTCGGGAATATCCTCATAATCCACCCATTCCTGATTCACGTCTGCATAAAGCTTCTGCAGAGTTTGGATGTTCCCGTTGGAGTCCAAATAATACACATAAGACGTTTTATCCAGCGCAATAGAATCCAATGTTGCGCCGGCATTGGGCAAAATATCATTTTCCAGGTAGCCGGCCAAAATGCCCATAAACACCAGAAGGCAGATGCCGCCAATGATCACAACCGTTGCAATAGCGCCCGCTGCAATCTTAATACCCGTATACACAAAAGACCAAACTTTACGCAGGGTCGTGAGCATGGGGCCCGGATCCCACGACTGTCTGGACACTCTCCTTTTTTGGTTGTTATTTTCGTTTGCCATAAGAAACCTCCAACACATGACAAATCAGCAGGACGCGATGCCTGTGCGCATACTGCCGACATAATCGCATAACATTCCACATACCATTATAGCATACCCATTGCAAAAACGAAAGACCTATTTTAAAAGAAAAAAATAAAATATGGAAATTATTCACTCAAGATTATTTTCCCGTTGCGCGGCAGGAAAAACCGTGTTAAAATTAGCTCATCTACAACCCGCCCTTATATAAAGGAGGAAATACCATGAGCGAATATATTATTCGCCGAACCGTCGGCGCACCGGACTGGGGCAATATCCCCGCCCTACCTATTCACAACTTGCTGTGGAGTCCTGAAGTTCCCATCTGCGCCCAGGGAAAGCTATGCTATGATGACACTGGAATCCATGTTTGCCTTCGTGCAGACGAGCCCTATATCCGCGCTGAAAATTTCGGCCCCATGGATTCCCCCTGTGAAGATAGCTGCCTGGAGTTTTTCTTCTGCCCAGTTCCAGAGGATTCCCGATATTTTAACATTGAAGTAAATCCCAACGGCTGTATGTATTTGGGCTTTGGCAGTGGGCGGCACGACCTTACCCGGCTGCACCCGGAAAAGGCTGCCATTACTCCCCATGTGGAGCGCTTTGATGGCGGCTGGGAGGTATCCTACTGCATCCCCTACTCCTTTATCCGGCTTTTCTTCCCCGGTTATCTGCCCATCAGCGGCAGCTCCATCCGGGCAAACCTGTATAAATGCGGTGATCTGACAGTACAGGAACACTACATTGCCGCTTTTCCCATTGACCTCGAAAAACCCGACTTTCACTGCCCCAAATTTTTCCAGAGCCTGAAATTTGAATGATCTGTTGTAAATGCGCCCGCTTTTGGAATACTACCTGAAAAGGAGGCGGGACATTGAAACACTGTCGTTATTTGAGTTTGCTTTTTATATTCGGCTTACTTCTGGGGGTCTATAAAGGAAAAATCGCCTTGTGGAAAGATGAAGATCCAAAACCCATTCGTATTTTTCCCTACAGCGTAAAACTGCTCCCCCCTGCGGATCGTCGGGCATTGGAAGAAGGCCTTCGGTTTGAATCCGAAGAAGACCTCATGCGCGCCTTGACCGATTATCTTTCCTAGCCAAATATCTCATTCCCTTGAATATGACACCTGACAAAAGATAAAATACAAACATAACCCAGGAGGTATCCTTATGCGCGACACATACGGTTCTGATTTTCTGACCATTGCAGACGATGACGGAACAGAGTACGAACTGGAGATCCTGTCCAGCCTTGATTACAACGGCGCAACCTATCTTGCCGTCCTGCCGGCAGCCGTACCGGGTCAACCCGAAGATCTGCAAGTGAGCATCTTAAAATCCGTCGAGGAAGGCACAGAAACCATCTTAACCACAGTAGACGATGAACAAGAACTGGAAACTGTGCATATGCTGCTTATAGATCAGCTTTACGAAGAAGAATAGCTGAACTCTCCTGCTTGGTGCGTGATGTGTCCTTTTGGACCCACATTTATGTATACGGGATGCTTGTCTTCCCGGTCGTTTTGCAGACCTCCCGCTCTGCCTTGAGCAGCAGCGGACGTTGGGAGCAGTTAAGACCCGGAGCGGCGACCCACCTGCCTATTGGTGCAGGTCATAATCGGATGCACACGGCCAAAGTGGGATTCAGGCATGGGGGATCTGTCCCCCATGCTTTTATTTTTACACTGTAGAGAAATTCATAATAATTGTAAACTTTTTGCGCACTACGCCATTTTTGAAACAAAACACTTGAAACAACACAAATTTTAGGTTATAATACACCAGACCATGCGCACATAGAATTCGCGCATATGCAAAATGCACAACGAGAGGAACTGATTACATCATGAGTGGATCCAGCAAGAAAAAGCTCCGCAAGGAGCAATATGACGCTAACCTTACGCAAAAGCAGCAGGCTGCGCGCAAGGAAGCACAGCAACTGAAGAAATATACTATGGGTTTTGTCGTTACCATGGTTTTGATCGTCGCCCTTGTGGTCGGCATTGCCGTTACCCCTGTGATCACGGGTATCGTCAACCGTAACACCCACGCTATCTCCTTTGGCGAGCATGAGCTGACGACTGTGGATTTCTCCTACTATTACATGGACGAGATCACTACGTACTATAACAAGATTTACAATCAATACTATGAAGCCTATCCCAGCTTCTGGCAGATGTTCCTCCTTCTGAATGTTGACCAGCCTTTGAACGAGCAGTTCTACAACGAAGAAAAGAACGTCACCTGGGCCGATCACTTTGTGGATGAAGCTTCAAAGACTGCAGCCGAAGTCTTCGCTCTGAATGACGACGGTGCCAAGCATGGCTTCGCACTTACCGATGAACAAAAAGCATCCATTGATTCTTATTTTGCTTACATGAAGCTGTATGCCGAACAGAGCGGCTACTCCAGCTTGAATGCTTATCTGGAAGCCTCCTATGGCAAAGGCGCATCTGAGGCAAGCTATCGGGAATACTACACAAGAAATGCTTACGCTACTGCATATCAAAAGCATTACAGCGGTGAGCTGACCTACACCAACGAACAGATCAAGGAATACCAGGATAAAGATAATAAGTATATGGACTACACCAGCTTCACCTATGCTTATTATTCTCTGGACATCAATACCTATCTTGAATTTATCGGTGGCGGCAAGGAAAATGCCAACGGCGTGAAAGAATACACTGAAGAACAGAAAAAGGTCGCTTTGGATACCGCCCGCAAGGACGCTGAAGCCATCCTCAACAGCGGTGCAACCACTGTTGTCGAGCTAGACGAGGCCATTCAGCGTCTTGCCATCAACTTCACGACTGACGAAGACAAGAAGCCCAAGAGCACCCTGTATGAAGACGTATTCTATCCCGAGGTCGGCCTTGATGAAGTCAAGACCTGGATCGCTCACACCGATCGCCAGAAGAACGATCTAACCTGCATTGACGGCAAAACTTCCACCACCAACGAAGACGGCACGACCACGGAACAGGTCAATGTTCTCAACATCTTTATGTTCATTGAGCGCAATGACAATCTGACCAACCTGGTGGATGTCCGCCACATTCTCATCAAGCCTGCCAAGTCCACCGACGAAGAGAAGAAAATCGCCAAGGAAAAGGCCGAGGCTCTGCTGGCTCAGTGGGAAGCAGGCGACAAGACCCCCGAATCCTTTGCTGAGCTTGCCAACAAGAACAGCAGCGACAGCGATGGCGAGGATGGCGGCCTGTACGAAAAGGTCTATCCCGGCCAGATGGTTGAGAACTTCGATAACTGGTGCTTTGACCCTGCCCGCAAGAGCGGCGACACCGGCATTGTGGAAACCGATTACGGCTACCACGTGATGTATTTCGAAAAGCATCAGGAAGAGACCTTCCGGGAATATATGGTCAAGCTTGATCTGGTCGAGCAGGACACCAACACATGGCTGGAGGCTCTGACCGACGCCATGACCGTGAACAAGATCAACATTTCCGGTCTGCAGCTGGACTTCTCTTACACTTATTAAAAACATAAAAAACCGTCGGATCTACGGATCCGGCGGTTTTTGCATATCTACGACAAGTACGGGAAAGCTGTTGTATGGAGGAAAGATTGATGAAAAGAAAATCCTTGTTCTGTACAGCCGCAGCGGGAGCTTTGGCCGGCTTGGTAAACGGATTGTTTGGTGCAGGCGGTGGCATGGTGCTGGTTCCCCTGCTCACTCTGCTGACCGATCTTGAGGAAGACGAGATCTTCCCCGCCTCCGTAACAATCATTTTCCCTATCTGCATTGTTTCCCTGCTTCTACAATTCGGTATTACAGGTCTACCTTTGAAAGAAGGGTGGCCTTATCTTCTGGGGAGTATCCCTGGTGGTCTGCTTGCAGGTTTGGTCAGCCATAAGATCCCTGTAAAATGGCTGCATCGGATATTAGGACTAATGATCCTATACGGAGGAATCAAATATTTATGTTAGAATCCATTCCCTTTTGCATCATTGCCGGGATCATACTGGGATACCTCGCCGGCATTGGTGTGGGCGGTGGGAGTTTGCTGATCCTATGGCTGACACTTGTGCTAAACACGGATCCCCAGATCTCCCGGGGCATCAACCTAATGTTCTTTATTACTGCCGCCAGCAGCGTAAGCCTGCTTCGATTAAAAAAAGGAAGCCTGAACTTCAAGAAAGTCCTCCCGGCCATTATTGCCGGTGGTATTCTTGCAGCATTGGCTTCCTTACTGCGGGATAATATCGACACGAACCTGCTGGAAAAACTCTTTGGCGGCCTATTGATTATTACCGCCATCCGGGAACTCACTTACCGGCCACAAAAAGCCAAATAACCTTCCAGGATCAAAGATGCGGCCACAGCATCCACAGTATTCTTTCTCTTCTTGCCGTGATAATTATGCTGTGAAAGAATATTATGCGCCTCCACCGTTGTACGGCGCTCATCCCACATAGTGACCTTAATACCGGAACGGGCTGCAAGCTCATCTGCAAACTCCCTGCAAAGCTTGGCTCTCTCGCCTTCCGTTCCGTCCATATTCTTAGGCAGACCTACTACGATCTGACCAACATTATTTTCCTGACAAAGACGCAGAATATCACCCATAAGCTTCTCTCGGTTATGACTGTTAAGCACCGCTGTACTGCCAACAATGCTGCAAAGCAAATCCGAAATAGCAATACCGGTCCTTGCATCTCCATAGTCGATGCCCATGATCTTGTGCATAATTTCCCCTGCCTTTTTCCTTTTTCTTCTATTATACGAGGTTTTCAGAAAAAGGAAAGGGGTATTTTTAATTCAGCAGCCAAACTCCGCCATTCAAATATGCCGCGAAGGTCAACCATGCCAAATACGGCAGCATCAGCCAAGCTGCTGCCATATCGATCTTATAAAAACGAATGATGGTAATCAGCACCAGCACCCACAAAAGGATCAGCCACAACAGTGAAAATCCAAAGGCCTGAGCATTGAAGAAAAACAGTGGCCAAAAGAAATTTACAATAAGCTGCACCACAAAAAGGCCAAGCGCCACATCCCGTTCTTTTGACGGGGCGCTTAAACTGATCCGTGCTGCGCTGATTCCCATCAACGCAAACAGAATCGTCCACACAACAGGAAAAACCCACCCTGGTGGTGTCAGCGGTGGTTTATTAACAGTATAAGCATAAATATCTATGCCTTGCCGGCTCAGCAGACCCGAAATCACCCCAACAGCCTCGCAAATGCCGATCCAAAACAGGTATGTCTTCCAATTTTTCCTCATGAATATCACCTCAGAACACAATATGTTCCGAAAGCGGCAGATTATGCACAGGTAACAGGATCTTTCCCAAAAGAAAAGTGGTAAATTTCGCAAAAATTGTGTTGACTCCAGGGGAATTCTGTGATAGAATGGCTCTACCTGTGAAAAAAGGGCTTTGTTGTTGCGCCCATTTTTCAGCATCGGGCGGCAATTGTAGTGGCCGCTTCTAAATTTTTACCTAGCCGATGTGATACAGGGAGGCAATATTTTAAGGAGGTGCCGTAATGCGCGTAAAAGTCACTTTGAGATGCTCCGAGTGCAAGCAGAGAAACTACAATACCATGAAGAACAAGAAGAATGACCCCGACCGTCTCGAGATGAAGAAGTACTGCAGATTCTGCAGAAAACACACCGTCCACAACGAGACCAAGTAAGGAGGCCCTATCATGGCAGATGTCAAGAAGGAAAATTGGTTCAAGAGAACCTGGGGCGGCCTTTGCAGATACCTTCGTGAGCTGAGAAGCGAACTGAAGAAGGTCGTTTGGTCCACCCCCAAGCAGGTGTTAAAGAACGCTCTGATCGTTGTAGGCTGCGTTTTGGTGGTCGGTATCTTTATTTGGGTATTTGACTTCGCTGCTCAGTCTCTGATCACCGCATTTATCAACCTGTTCCATTAAGGAAGTGTGCTATGGCTGAAAATGCAAGATGGTATGTTGTCCATACCTATTCCGGCTATGAGAACACTGTAAAGGCTACCATTGAAAAGACAGTGGAAAGCCGCCAGCTCCAGAATGAGATCCTGTCAATTTCCATTCCTATGGAAACTGTGACTGAGATCACCGAATCCGGTGTCAGCAAAACATATGACCGCAAGGTATTCCCCGGCTATGTTCTGGTAAAGATGGTATACAGTGACGACACCTGGCACGTGATCCGCAACATTCGCGGTGTGACCGGCTTTGTCGGCACATCCAGCAACGACCCCACTCCTCTGACGGAAGAAGAAGTTTATTCTATGGGCGTTGAGAAGAAGGAAATCATCGTCAACTACGCAGTTGGTGATACTGTCCGCATCCTCGACGGTCCTCTGAGCTCCTTTACCGGCGTGGTGGAGAATATCGAGGTCGAAAACAATTCGGTCAGCGTGGTTGTCTCCATGTTTGGCCGTGAGACCCCCGTCGAGTTTGAGCTCGATCAGGTGGAGGTCATTTCCCAGTAAACGCATCGGTCCGGTTATCCGGGCGGAACGTGGGAGGGGTTGTAAACCCCGCAAGAAATGCGCTTTGCGCATATTACCACATTATATATGGAGGTGCTTATTATGGCACAGAAAGTTACCGGTATTATTAAACTTCAAATTCCTGCCGCTAAGGCAACCGCTTCTCCCCCTGTTGGTCCCGCTCTGGGTCAGCACGGCGTTAACATCGCCGCTTTCATTAAGGAATTCAATGCCCGCACCCAGAACATGGAAGGCTACAAGATTCCTGTTGTCATCACTGTTTATGCAGACCGCAGCTTCACCTTTATCACCAAGACTCCCCCTACCCCCCTGCTGGTTCTCAAGGCCGCAGGTCTGCAGGGCGGTTCCGGTGTGCCCAACAAGAATAAGGTCGGTTCTCTGACCGCCGCTCAGGTTACTGAGATCGCAAAGACCAAGCTGCCCGATCTGAACGTGAATGATCTGGCTGCTGCTGAGAGCCAGGTTCGTGGCACTTGCCGTTCCATGGGCGTCACCGTTGTTGACTAAGGAGGAGAATTACATTGTTTAGAGGTAAAAAGTACAAGGAAAGCGCAAAGCTGATTGACCGCGCTATTCAATATGATCCCAATGAGGCCCTGGAGCTTGTCGTAAAGGGCGCTACCGCTAAGTTCGACGAGACTGTCGAGCTGCACATCAAGCTGGGTGTTGACTCCCGCCACGCTGACCAGCAGGTCCGCGGCGCTGTGGTCCTGCCCAACGGCACCGGCAAGACTGCCCGTGTGCTGGTGTTCGCTAAGGACGCAAAGCTGGACGAGGCTCTGGCTGCCGGCGCTGACTATGCAGGCGGCATGGAGCTGGTTGAGAAGATCACCAAGGAAAACTGGTTCGAGTTCGACGTCGTCGTTGCAACTCCCGACATGATGGGCGTTGTTGGCCGTCTTGGTAAGGTTCTGGGTCCCAAGGGTCTGATGCCCTCTCCCAAGGCCGGTACCGTTACCCCCAACGTCTCCTCTGCTGTTGCAGAGATCAAGGCTGGTAAGGTTGAGTACCGTCTGGACAAGACCAACATCATCCACTGCCCCATCGGCAAGGTTTCCTTCGGCGCAGACAAGCTGCTGGAGAACATGGACACCCTGCTGAACGCTGTTGTGAAGGCTAAGCCCGCTGCAGCAAAGGGCCAGTATATCAAGTCCTGCACCGTGGTTTCCACCATGGGCCCCGGCGTAAAGGTCTCTACTTCCAAGTATATCTAAGCTATATACAAAATACTCCCGCAGGTCAAACCTGCGGGAGTTTGCTTTTTATTTTGTTTTGCCACCATCAGAGCCGGACTTCAGTTCTTTCAAAAGCCGTTCGATCTTATCAAGCTTTCGAATAATGATCCCCATAGCCAGCCATACAGCAGATGCAGCAAAAAATCCATCAACCTGTGTAAATGCTGCAAAAAACCAAGTTGCAACAGATAACAAAATAAAGAACACAAGTTTCCAAGCAGATATGCTCATTAAACTTCCTCCCCAATAATACCACATTACAATTGAACGGTGTTATGCACTAACTAAAATAAATATGACTTGTCTTGCTTGTACTTTTCCAATATCTGCTTTACCGCTTCATCATCCAACCAGCCATCAGTATACGCATCCGGTAAAGATTTAAAAACATCGTCCTTATAAGCTACCATTTTTTGGCTGTCGGGATATTTAAACATATAGGGGCCAACTTTCTCGTATTCGATCGCCATCGTACCACCATGATCTCCGATAAACGCCACTGTGCATCCATCGTAAGTACCATAGGATTCAAATTTCAGTTCATTTGGTGAAATTTGCAAATTACCCCTTTCAATATACGCCTTTTTCATTTCCAGCTCAAAACGATCCTCACTTTGATACCACCAAAAAAACAAAACCAAAACCAATGTAACAGGTATCACAATTGCAATAAGAAGCTTCCAATTAGATTTATTCAAATAAATCCCCCCTTATATTGCTTGTAATATTATTTTACCATATTATTATGTTATTTCTATTATTATAATGTAATAAAAATTGTATATAAAACTTAGGAAGAATACACAAAATGAAATATTTCCGCAAAATAAAACTTGACAAGCCCGCATATATATGTTAGAATTCACCTGTTGCCAAAGACAGCAGGTGCTCCTTGAGCGTAAGTCCTGCCGAGGTGCGCCTAACATTTTGCTTGTTTGCGTGTCTTTCTGTCTTCTGGCAGGAAGACATTTTTATTTTTCGGAGGTGAAAAATCTATGCCCAACGCTAAGGTTCTTGAGAGCAAAAAGGCCATTGTTGACGCCCTGTCCGGCAAAATCAAGGAAGCTACTTCCGTTGTTTTTGTTGACTACAAGGGTATCACGGTCGCTCAGGATACCGAGCTGCGTAAGCAGTTCCATGAAGCCGGTGTTGAGTACTCCGTTGTTAAGAACACGCTGACCAACTTCGCAACCAAGAATATCGGTTACGATTTCAGCGAGGTCCTGAACGGTACTACCGCTATGGCTTCCACCACCGGCGATCCCATCGCCCCTGCTCGTATCGTATGCGAGTTTGCCAAGAAGAACAAGGAAGTTAAGCTGTCCATCAAGGGCGGTATCGTGGAAGGCTCTGTCCTGTCCGCTGCTGAGCTCAACGGCTTCGGCGAGCTGCCCAGCAAGAATGCTCTGGTGGCTTCCGTACTTGGTACCTTCCTGGCACCTATCTCCAGCCTTGCTTTTGTTCTGGATCAGGTTCGTATCCAGAAGGAAGGCGGCGCTCCTGCTGCTGAAGCAGAAGCCTAATTCATTCGTAAACATATCCACATCATTATCTTAACTTATTATTTAGGAGGATTATTATCATGGCTAGTGAAAAAGTCACTGCTCTCGTTGAGGAAGTTAAGGGTCTGACCGTTCTGGAGCTGTCCGAGCTGGTACACACCCTGGAGGAAGTTTTCGGCGTTTCTGCCGCTGCTGCTGCTGTTGCTGCTCCCGCTGCTGGCGGTGCTGCTGAGGCTGCTGAGGAGAAGACCGAGTTCGACGTCATCCTGAAGGATGCCGGCGCTTCCAAGCTGAACGTTATCAAGGTCGTCCGCGCTGCTACCGGCCTGGGCCTGAAGGAAGCTAAGGACCTGGTCGACAACGCTCCCAAGACCCTGAAGGAAGCTATCTCCAAGGAAGATGCTGAGAAGCTGGTCGCTGAGTTGAAGGAAGCTGGCGCTACCGCTGAGATGAAGTAATTCATTTTCTGACAAACAAAGACAGCCGCCAGCTATGGCGGCTGTCTTTGCCTATGAAAGATGGAGGTGTTTTATGAAAACGTTGCTACGCAACATCGAGCAATTTGTAAACTCTGTCATTCCGCCGGACTTTAACCTCAATAACTTTCTAACCGCTGCACTGACGATCTGTGTCGGTGGCTTGGTAATAGCAGGATTGGGACGGTTGATCTTTGGAAAGAAGTCTGTGCTCAATCAAAGCGTTTCTTCCTTAATTGGAATTCTCTTTATTTACGCAGTGACCATTGTGGTTTACAGCTATGGGGTGGGTCTTGATTTTCTCATCTCTCCCCTGCCCTTTGTGACCCTTGGTGAGGAACACTTATACCTGTTCCCTATCTTGAGTGCTGACTACACGCAAATTTGCGGCCACCTTTTGGATATGGTGATCCTGGCATTTTTAGTAAACCTTGTAAACCATTGGTTACCCACCGGCAAGAAGCTGCTGAGTTGGCTGTTATTCCGATGTGTGTCTGTAGTCATCGCTATGGCGCTGTTCACCTTTGTCAACAGTCTACTGTCCACCTATCTGCCCGAGGGTCTGTTGACCTGGGCACCGGTGATATTGCTTGCGATCCTGCTGGGGTCTTTACTGCTGGGCGCGCTGAAATTTGTGGTAGGCGCAGTGCTGACCACCATCAATCCTTTGATCGCTGTATTGTATACCTTCTTTTTTGCCTCGGTTTTGGGCAAGCATGTATCCAAGGCACTGCTGACCACTGCATTGGCCGCACTCCTTGTGGCCGGCCTCAACTATATGGGTATTACCGCCATCTATATCGGCGCAGCCGCGCTTTCTGCGTATCTTCCCCTGGTGCTGGTTTTGCTGGTTTTATGGTATGTGATCGGAAAATTGCTATAAGAAAAACAGGGTGTGAATCACACCCTGTTTTTTTATGCCTTTTCCACGGCTTCTATAACCTGTGCCATCGCCTCGGTATCCACCATCTCCATCATACCGGAGTCATAAGCCTCAGCGACCTTAGGATCAATGGGCAGTCTGGCAAGTACAGGAATTCCCTGCTCTGCCGCCACTGCATCCAAATTGCTCTTGCCGAAGACCTCAATTTTCTTGCCGCAATCGGGGCAAAGCAAATAACTATAGTTTTCCACAAATCCGAGAACGGGAATGTGCATCATGCCCGCCATATTCACTGCCTTAGTCACGATCATGGACACCAGTTCCTGAGGACTGGTAACGATCACAATACCATCCACAGGCAAGCTCTGGAACACAGTCAGGGGCACATCGCCCGTTCCGGGAGGCATGTCCACAAACATATAATCCACATCTTCCCAGATCACGTCAGACCAGAACTGTTTGACTGCACCTGCAATTACCGGGCCACGCCACACCACGGGATCTGTGTCGTTATCCAGAAGCAGATTGATGCTCATGACCTGAATGCCGCTGCGGGTCAACGCAGGATACAGGCCATCCTCATTTGCACCCTGGCACTCTTTCACTCCGAATGCTGTAGGGGCGGAAGGACCGGTAATATCTGCATCCAACACAGCGACCCGCTTACCTTTGCGAGCCATGGCCACTGCCAGCATGGAGGTTACCGTGGATTTTCCCACGCCACCTTTACCGGAAACCACAGCGATCACCTTTTTAACGCTGGATTTGGGATTCAATTTTGCCAACAAACTCTCAGCCTTGCGATCAGAACAATTGCTGCCGCAGCTAGAACAATTGCCGGAACAACTCTCACTCATATAAAACGCTCCTTTATTTTTGACTATCCTCAGTATAACACAATTTTCATCAAAATGCCAAGCAAAATCACTGTTCAAGTTCCCTGCAAGCAGTTTCCCACTGCTCCATCAAATCCAACAGTGCCTCTTCGCACTGCTCTTTTTCCTCCATCAGACGGGCAAGCTCCAAATAATCCGCTGCAGCTGCAGAAATTTTTTTATCCATGTCCGCAATCAGTTCTTCCTGCTTGGTGATCTCACGCTCCAGCTTCTTAACCAGCTTCTCCAACTCTTTTGTGCCACCTTTTGGCTTTTCCACCTTAGGCTTTGGCAGCGAAGATGCTGGTGCTTTTGTAAGCTGTTCAAATTCCCGCATGGAGCGATATTTTGCATAACCGCAGGGATAATCCTTGATTACCCCGTCCTCGAGGGACCAAATACGCTCAGCAAACTTTTCAATAAAGTACCGGTCATGAGAGACGAAAAGCAGCGCGCCCTCAAATTCTTCAATGGCGGCCTCCACCCACTCCCGGGAAGCAATATCCAAATGGTTCGTAGGCTCGTCCAGGATCAGCAAATTTATTTTCTCATCCATGAGCATACACAGTCTCAGCCGGTTTCGCTCGCCACCGGACAGCTCGCCCACTTTCTTGAACACATCCTCGCCTTGAAACAAAAACGCGCCCAGGCGGTCTCTGGCGACCTGTGGAGAGCAGTTTTTCTCATAAAGCATGGTGTCATACAAGCTACGCTCCGGATGTTCAAAGGAAATAAGCTGCGGCAGATAGGCCCACTTCACCGTCGGGCCAAACTGAATCTTGCCTGCGCAATTCTCCTCACCCAGCAGGCATTTCAAAAAAGTAGTCTTTCCCGTTCCGTTATCGCCCACGATGGCAATACGCTCGCCACCTTCCACATTTAAGGTCACATCCGAAAATAGCGTGCGCCCATCAAAGGCTTTCGATACATTCTTTAACTTAAATACCACATCGCCGGAAAAATCCTTTTCTCCAAAAGAGGCTTTCATGGTCTTTTCCGTTTTCGGTTTTTCTGTCTTTTTAATGCGCTCCATTCTGTGCTGAATGGACATAGCTCTGCGGTAAAGTGTCCGGTTGTTGATGCCCCAGCCTTTCATTCGTTCCACAGTATAGCCAAGCTGCTTCAACTTGGCCTGCTCCTGCTCATACTGCTTCATCTGCAGATCAAACCGAGCCTGCTTTTCCTCCATGTAGAAAGAATAGTTGCCGGAATAAAACTCTGCATGACCATCAGTGATCTCGATGACCCGCTGAGCAACTTTATCCAAAAAATAACGGTCATGGGATATGGCCAGTACCGTTCCCTTGAAGCTGTTAATATACCCTTCTAACCATTCCACGCTGCTAAGATCAAGGTGGTTTGTGGGTTCATCCAGCAGCAAAATGTCCGTCTTTTCCAAAAGAAGACGGGCCAAATTCACCCGGGTCTTTTCGCCTCCGGAAAGACTTGCAAATTCCTGACCGCGCTGCTGATGGGAAATTCCAAGGCCATTACAAACCTTATCCACTTCCACATCCATTTCGTAACCGCCACCGGCTTCATATCGGCTGACCAACGTATCATATTCTGAAAGCAGCTCACCGGTTGCACCCTCTGCCATCGCTGCTTCCAGTGATTCCATACGCCTTTTCGCATTTAAAACATCCCGATAGGCACTGCGAAGCACATCCTCTACCAAATAGCCATCTGGAAACTGCGGGATCTGAGAGATAAGTCCCAGCTTTTTAGCCGGGTTTACATATACCTCTCCCCCATCATACTCCATCTGTCCGGTGAGGATGTTAAACAATGTGGTCTTTCCGCATCCATTGCGGCCAAGGATCGCAACACGCTCCCCCTGTTGAATGTCAAAGGTCAGACCATCCAGAAGATACTCTCCAATAACAAAAAACTTCTTCAGTTCCTTTACGGAAATGTCAACCATTCTCTTGCTCCAATGTTTCTACAAATGTACGCAGCTGCTGCACCGTGTACAACAAATTTACTGCCTGCAACAAGGCGTTTGCACTCATATTCCTTGGAAAACCCAACTTTTTTTCAAGTTTTTTCCGAATAACCGCACTGTCCTTCCCGCCAGACAAGCCCAATTCAACAAAATCCTGCTTGGTAATGCCGCCCAAATCACAGGTCTTCTCATCAAGAAAGGTAGCTCCGGCGCGACGCAGACACTCCAGAATCGTGTCCGGTTTCATGCCCTCAACGCCCAGCATCCCCTCTTTTCCGGGAACAGCTTTTCGTTTCTCTTTGCCGTAAACTTCCGGAATGTAAGCGTGCTTCAGATATTTTCCGTCAATGGCACTTTTGATGTGATTGCGGATCACAAGCCCCGCCCCATCAGCATCCGTAAATACGATCAGGCCACGTCTTTGGGCAATGGCCCGAAGCATATCCATTTTTTCCTTATTCTTAAAAATACCGAACCCGTCGGTCTCCAAAATGGGTGCATCCACGATCTGCGAAAGCGTATTCTTATCGTAACGCCCCTCCACCACAACGGCTTCATAGATTTTAACCATTTCCTGCCTCCTGCGCCAACTGCAAAATCAGCAGTTCCAGCAAACGCTGTGGCGTATCCCGGGAAGTCTTAATGGCATAATCCGTTTCCATCACAAGAGCGGCTGCCGCTTTGCAAAAGTCCTGAGAAAATCTCCGGGCAGTATCCATGGTTTTTCTGGCAGCGTAATCCGACATTCCGCAAAGCCGCATAAGTTCACCGGAGTTCTTTCCATTATCCAGCAGTACCCGCGCAGCGCTGATGCGACGGAGCTGACCTCCCATGGCACCCAAAATCATAAGCGGCTCTTGCTGCATTTTCAGTAGCTTCCGAAGGCTATCCAGTGCCGCAACATATTTGCCCTGGCCCAAAAGATCGCACATTTGGAACACTACCGCGTCCAGAACCGGCTCTGTCACCGCATCAATATCCGCCTGGCAGATAGTATCTGCACCGGAATAAGCACAGATCTTCTCGATCTCACCGGAGAGCGTGGTCATCGTGCCGTCTGTAATGTCGATCAAATAATTGCACAGCCCAGTAGAGATATTTTTCCCTTTCGCCGCAAAATGCCGGGTGATCCAGGGGATCAGATCCCTGCCCTCCTGCTTGGCAAACTCAACCAAACAGCCACGGCAAACTGCATCCCATAGCTTTTTAAGGCGCTTATCCGGTTTCCACGTGGTTGTATGGTAAGTAAATACAACCGTGCAGTATTCAGGAATATCACTTAATATCTCAATAATCTTTTCGCGGTCACTCTCATTTAGCTTAAACAGGTCGATCTCATCCACCTGCACCATGGTGCGCTCAGCCATCATGGGAAGATTTTCAACTGCATCGGAAAAAGCACGAATATCAAAGGTCTCCACAGTAAGCTTATGGAAATTGAAGGATTCTGTCAGCTCATCCAACAGCAGTTTTTTCATTTGCCCCAGATAATGCTGCAGCAAGAACACTTCCTCACCATAGAAAAAGTACAGCTGCCCCACATTTTTATCCCGAAGCTGCTGCTTCAGCTCCCGAAATGTGGAAACATTGCTGTCCTGTTTCGTTGCCATTTCCTCACCCCCGATAAATGATCGTGCCGTAAATATCTGTTCTATAAACCGCACAACTCCACTGCCCCAACCGTTCAAGCAACGATTTGGCAGGATGGCCATAGCGGTTATCTCCTACAGAGATCATAACATACTCCGGCTTTGTCTGCTCTAATAACAGTTCTCCGGTAGAGTATGCAGACCCGTGGTGACCCGCCACCAAAACATCCAACTCTGGCAGCTGCACCTTGTTTACAAGCAGGTGCTCCCCAAACGTTCCTCTGTCACCTGTAATCAGTATATCACATTTTTCCGTCTGGAACAAGACGCAGATACTGCATTCATTTTCTAATTGGTAGTTTTCCGGGCCAAATAGCTGAATTTTACACGTCCCAAAAGACAGTTCCATATCGCTATCCACCAGAACGCAGCGATCCCCCACCGCATCACGAATCCGGAGAGCAAATCCCCGTTCGTCCACCAGATTCGGAAGATATACCTTATCTGCCGAAATCCTGGTAAGCAGATATGGAATACCGCCGGCATGGTCTGCATCATAATGGGTGACAATAATGCCGTCCAGTTTATAAATGCCTTGGCTTAATAAGGTTTCCGCGGCAATGTCCGCCGATGAAGCATCATCGTCACCGCCGCAATCTACCAAGAAGGTCTTTCCTTGACTTTGAAGCAATATGCATTGCCCTTGCCCCACATCCAACACCGTCATTCTATAGTTGTCCGTAACAGGTTCAAGCCATGATGCCAGCAGCGCTGCGCACAGACTAATTATACACACGCTAGTAAAAACTGCCACGGACTTTTTCTTAATGCACAAATATACAAAAAATAAGCAATATACCCCAACAAGCCACGAAACAATGTAAATACTTTTGGTATAGACCGCTGCCAATGGAAAGCCGGAAAGCAATTTTGCCGTTCCTATAACATATTGCACGCCAATGCCTACCAGCCACGCTAGACCATTTCCCAATGGCAACAACAGCAAGCTCAAAATGCAGGTAAGCATAATAGCATAAAAGATATAGCTAATAAGCCAAACCACAAGAAAGTTCGTTAATATACTCACTAAGCTAACCGCCCCAAAATGGTAAGCAATCAACGGTGTCGTCACTGTGGAAGCACTGATGCTGATGGACACTGAGGTAATCAGCAACCGCTTGATCCTTGAGATCAAGCTCTTGCCTTTCTTCACCTTCATCCGCTCTTCAAGCCAATTGCGAATTGATTCAGAAAACAAGAAGATGCCCGCCATACACCCTACCGAGAGCTGAAAGCTTATGGATGAAATCACCATAGGATTGACCACCAGCATGGTAAGGGCGGCAAAGCCCAAGGCTGTAGGCGGATCATATTCACGCTCCGTGAGCATACCCAAAAGCACTAGCATCTGCATAATGCAGGCTCGTGTCACTGACGGTGTGAAGCCGGTAATTGCCGCAAAGATTACAAGCACAGGGAATCCTAAAAGAAACACCGGCACTCGCTTTCTTCCGCACAGCAAATAAACCAGAGAAAACAATATGGAAACATGAAGTCCCGACACCGCCACGATATGGCTGATACCGGAAAGTTTGAACGCTGTTCCCATCTCATAGGAAACTTCAGTTCTGTCACCCAAAAGCAGCGCCTTGGCAAAGGCCCTGGTTTCTCCCTCAAAAAGGAGCTCAAGTCTCTCGGATATGGCCTTGCGCCACAGTGCAGGATAGTAATAGAAAGCGGTTTTCTCCGGCGCATCCACATTTTCTCCGCTCTTCAAACTGGCAAGAAGAAACACGCCCTCACTGCGGTAATACATTGCCTCTTGCTCCCCAACGCCCGCGGTATAAGTAAACCGAAAATCTCCCGTAATTTGCGTGCCGGGAGAATACGCAACCACATCATCAAAATACACAAGCACCTGATAAGGCTTTTTATTTATGGTTATATATCCTGTTGCAGCACTGCCTCTGCTGGTAGCATAACTAAAATCACTCAGCTCCACGGTCATTTCCATACTTTCACCATGAAGTGCCCGGGCATCTGACAGATATCCGGCATCATAACCATGATACCAGCCCAGTCCTATGGCAAAGGCCAGAAGCAAAACCGCCGGTATCCTGATACAACGAATCCATCGCATCGCAGCCAGCATAACAATTGACAAAACTATCAATGCTACCATAACCGGCAGAGAAATCAACTGACCACAATATGTTCCAACCGCACAGGCACAACAAAAGCCGATGGCAAACCACATCAATTTGCGCATATCGCTACTCCTGCAAAAAGGACGCTACCCGGAGCAGCGTCCTTTTTATATCAATTTAGTTTAGAGGTAACGAAATCATCCACCAAAGCCAGTGCATTATCCAGCTTGGTCACATCTTTACCGCCGCCCATAGCAGAATCCGGCTTGCCGCCGCCGCTGCCGCCACAGCAGGTGCAAACCTGCTTGACAATGTCACCGGCCTTAATGCCCTTGGCAACAGCATCAGTGCCGCATACGGCCAGGAAAGTGATCTTATCACCGCTTACGGTTGCCAGCACAGCTGCCACTGTGGGATCTTTCTCCCTCAGCATATCGCCCATCTGACGCAGCTTATTAGCGTCTGCATCGGGCACAGTGGCTGTGAGTACCTTAATGCCGCCAACATTATGCGCGCCAAACAGGAAACGCTCCACATCTCCGGCAGCTTCCTTGGCCTTAAAGGACTCAATGGTACGCTTCAGTTCCTTAGCCTCGTCCATTTGCGCATGGATCTTATCAATAAGCTCAGCAGGCTTCGTCTTCAGCTCTGCGCAGGTGGCATAGATCAGCGCGCGGTTGCGCTCCATGTCCTCAAGGCAAGCCTTGCCGGTGATAGCCTCGATCCGGCGCACGCCGGATGCAACGCTGCCTTCACTTTCAATGCGGAAAGGTCCAACCTTGGCTGTATTGTCCAAATGGGTACCACCGCACAGTTCAATGGAGTAACCGCTCATATTCACCACGCGTACCGTGTCGCCATATTTTTCGCTGAACAGCGCGGTTGCGCCCAGCTTCTTGGCATCTTCAATGGGCATCTCCCGCACTTCAATGCCATAGCCGTCCAGAACAGCAGTCTGGACCATGGCATCTACCTTCGCCATTTCCTCAGCGGTCATACCGGCATAGTGGGTAAAGTCAAAGCGCAGACGGTCAGGCTCTACCAAGCTACCTGCCTGATGCACATGATCGCCGAGAACACTGGTCAGCGCCTTTTGCAGCAAGTGGGTAGCAGAGTGGGCACGCATAATTGCCTTACGGCGCTCCACATCAATACTTGCAAGCACGGTATCGTCGGTCTTGATGGCACCGGACTTCATGTGTCCGTAATGCAGATACTTGCCGGCCTTATCCTTTTGAACATTGGTGACCACAAAACGGCTTTCACCCACAAGGATCACGCCATGGTCAGCCACCTGGCCACCCATTTCCGCATAGAAAGGAGTCTTGTCAAGAACCAGGATGCCACTCTCACCACCGGCAATCGTACCACTGACTTCCTCACCCACGCAAACAGCCAAAACCTTTGCTTCGCAAGCGTTGTTATCGTAACCAACGAAAACAGTGGGGTTATTGTCAAGGCCCAGGTCAATACCTGCCCAGCCAAGATCGCCCATCTTCTTCCGGTCCTCCCGGGCGCGGACGCGCTGCTGTTCACGACACTGCACATATTTTTCCATATCCACGGTCATGCCCTCATCTTCCAGCATTTCCACTGTCAGGTCAACGGGGAAGCCGTAGGTGTCCGCCAAAAGGAACGCATCCTCACCGGAGAAAACCTTTACACCCTGCGCCTTATGCTCAGCAAGCTTTTCACCGAAAATGCGCATGCCGGTATCAATGGTGCGGGCAAAATTTTCTTCCTCAGTCTTGACCACGCGGATGATATGATCGGCACGCTCACGAAGATAGGTGTAGTGAGATTCGTTCTCCTGGATCACCGTCTCCACCACCTGATACAAGAAGGGTCTGTTCACACCCAGCAGCTTACCGTGTCTTGCAGCACGGCGCAGCAGACGCCGCAGCACATAGCCACGACCCTCATTGGTAGGCTGCACACCATCTGCGATCATAAAGGAGGATGCGCGGATATGGTCGGTAATGACACGCAGAGATACATCGGTCTTTGCGCTCTGTCCATAAGCAGCGCCGGTGAGTTCAGTGACCTTATTGGTAATGTTCATCACTGTGTCCACATCAAACAAAGAGTTTACATCCTGGCAAACAACAGCCAGACGCTCAAGGCCCATGCCGGTGTCGATATTCTTCTGCACAAGCTCGGTATAATTACCCTTGCCGTCATTGTCGAACTGGGAGAACACATTGTTCCACACTTCCATATAACGGTCGCAATCGCAGCCTACGGTACAGCCAGGCTTGCCGCAGCCATACTTTTCTCCCCGGTCATAATAGACTTCGGAGCAAGGGCCGCAAGGGCCGGAGCCGTGCTCCCAGAAATTATCTTCCTTGCCAAACCGGAAAATCCGATCGGCACTCACACCGATCTCTTTGATCCAGATCTCAAAAGCCTCATCATCATTCTCATAAATAGAAGGATAAAGACGGGATTCCTCCAGACCTACCACCTTGGTCAGAAATTCCCAGCACCAGGCAATTGCCTCATGCTTAAAATAATCACCGAAAGAGAAATTGCCCAGCATCTCAAAATAAGTGCCATGACGGGCAGTCTTGCCGATGTTTTCAATATCACCGGTACGGATACACTTCTGACAGGTACAAACTCTGCGCCGGGGGGGCTCTACCTCACCCTTAAAGTACGGCTTCATAGGCGCCATACCGGAGTTGATCAAAAGCAGAGATTGGTCATTTTGCGGGATCAGGGAAAAACTGGGCAAGCGCAGATGGCCTTTGCTTTCAAAGTAGCTTAAGAACATCTCACGCAGCTCGTTTACACCGTAAGGTTTATTGCTCATTGGTATTACCTCCAAATAAATTACAAAATAAAACATCGCCCCTAAAAATAGGGGCGATGTGAATCGCGGTACCACCCTAATTATCCCCATAAAGAGGACATCTTAGCTGCTCTGTAACGGGAGCGCCCGTCCCGGTCCTCCCGGGCAACACAGGAAGTGGCTGGCAGAAATGCTGAGTAAAGGGCTCGCACCGTTCCCCTCTCGCTGAATACCGCACAACTGCTTGGTTTCCTTATCGTCTTTGCTTATCGGTGATATTTTAGCATAAATGGGAGAAATGTCAACTATTATCCGCAAAAATCACAGGATAAGGCCTGCATTTTTCACCCACTGTGCAGATTTCCGGAGTCCTTCCACGGTTTTGGTTTCCAGCACAACGGAGCAGTCACATTCTTTTGCAAGACCTATGAATTTGGGAATGTCCAATTCCCCCTCACCTAAGGCAAGATGATCGTTCTTCTCATCCTTGGCATCATGCATATGCATGTGGGTCAGCCGATCACGGTGGGCAAGGATCCAGGGTTCATCCACCGTTTTTGCGCAATAATTATGGCCAATATCCATAGTCAAAGCAAACACAGGACTTTCCAGCAGCACTTCCAGCGCCTGGAGCTGATAATCCCTGTAGCCGTTGGTATTTTCCATGCAGATCACAATGCCGCTATTGACGATAGCATCTTGGCACATATCGCGAAATACGCGCATCTGCTGTAAATATTCCTGCAGGTACGCACCATAAAAATAAACGATTTCATGAGGCATGGTATACTTCGCACCATCAGACATGTGCATATTCAGTTTCTTCACGCCGATTTTCTTGGCAAGCTCAATAACCTCCAACACCGCCTGCCGGTAACCGGCTGCCACATGGGGATTAAACTCTGCCACTGCCATTTCATCATTTAAATGAATGGTATAATGCACGCCATATTTTCCCTTAAGCGCATTTAACTGATCCGCATCCAAAAGCTCCGGCTGATGCATGGGAAAATTGGTATTAAGTTCCACAAAAGAAAGCCCCAGCTGCGCGCAAAGCGCAACGGTCTGTTCCACATCCTTGATCTCCATCAAGGTGGGCATACCAAAGGTCATATCCATTCCTCCTGACTTTTGCCCATTATAACACAGTTTTCCGGAATAAACAAGAGCACTTGGAAATTCCGGAAGAATATGCTATACTTATTTTGAAATGGAGGTGGTGACCATAAAACGCTTTCGCAAGATCTATTTGGAAATTTCCAATGTGTGCAACCTAAGCTGCAGCTTTTGTCCCGGCACAAGCCGACCGGCAAAGATCATGAGTGAGGAAGATTTTTCAGCTCTCTTGCCCAAACTGCAACCGTGGACAGACTTTTTATATTTCCACCTAATGGGCGAGCCCCTCTGCCACCCCAAGCTTGAGCGCTTCCTAGAACTTGCCGGAAAAGCAGGTTTCAAGGTGATCCTCACCACCAACGGAACACTTCTAAAGAAAATGGAGCCCATTCTTTTGAATGCCCCCGCGCTGCATAAGGTCAACATCTCTCTGCACGCATTTGAAGCCAATGATCTGGCCGTCCCCTTCTGCGAATATCTTTCCCATTGCTTTGCCTTTGGCAAAGCCGCCGAGGGCAAGATCATCATCTCCTACCGACTTTGGAACAATGGCGGTGCTGACACCTTCAACGAACAAATCTTAAATACCCTTCGCACCTACTTTCCCCAGACATGGACGCAGGAACGGCATGGTCAGCGATTGGGAGACAAGGTGTATCTGGAATTTGGGGACAAGTTTGACTGGCCGGATCTGAGCGCTCCTGACGGAGGAGAAAGCTGTTTCTGCTACGGTTTACGGGATCAGATTGGGGTGCTGTGCGACGGTACTGTTGTCCCCTGCTGTTTGGATCATAACGGAGACGTACCCTTAGGTAACCTCTTACAATCAGACTTGGAAACGATCCTTTCTGCCCCAAAAGCAAAAGCCATTTATGACGGCTTCTCTCAAGGCAAGGCTGCAGAAGAACTCTGCCGCCGCTGCGGATATGCCCGAAGATTTACTAAATAAAAATGACCGCACTATGGCGGTCATTTTTTCATATACAGCTTTGAAGCCACTGCTGCATTTCGTCTCTGCCCTGCTGGGTCATGGGGAAAACCTTTTGTCCCTCCATGGTACTCAGCTCATAGCAGAACTGGCCATGCCAATACTCCGCCACAATGGTACTTTTCTCAAAATCCACTTCCTTGGCGCTGAGCTTGACCACCTGCGGCTCTGCACGAAAACGAAACGCACCGCAAGAGCCTGTGAATACATTGCCCATGGCAAAGCTATGCAAAGTAGGAATAAATAACTCTTTCATATCAATCCTTCATCAGCATTTCCATTTCATCCAGCAACTCACCAAACAACTCCAAAGCCTGATTCACCGGCTCTGTTCCGGTCATGTCCACGCCCGCGCCCTTCAATAAATCAATGGGGCTCTTAGAGCAGCCACCTCTCAGGAAATCCAGATAATCCTTTACAGCGCTTTCGCCCTCTTTCAGGATCTTCCTGGACAGCGCAATGGCAGCGCAGTAGCCGGTGGAATACTGAAATACATAGTAATTGTAATAGAAATGGGGTATTCTCGCCCATTCCATAGCAATTTGATCATCTACCACCATGTCAGGGCCAAAGTACATGGCATTGAGTCGCCGGTACTCCTCACACAGCGCATCCGCTGTCAGAGTCTTACCCTCCTGCACCATACGGCCAATGTTCAGTTCGAACTCAGCAAACATAGTCTGGCGGTACAGTGTTCCCTTAAACTGCTCCAGGAAATGGTTAATCAGATATGCCTGTTCTTTCTTATCCGTAGTCTTTGCCAAAAGGTGCTCCATAAGCAAAGCCTCGTTGCAGGTGGAAGCTACCTCAGCCACAAAGATCACATAATCCGCATCCACGGGGTTCTGATGCTCGTTGGAAAGGTAAGAATGAAGCGCGTGGCCCATTTCGTGGGCAAGAGTAAACTGGCTGTCCAGCGTACCTGTATAGTTCAGCAACACATAAGGATGCACCTGCGCGCCGGCAGAATATGCGCCGCTGCGCTTGCCCTCATTGGTATACACATCGATCCAACGGTTATCAAAGCCTTCTTTCAGAATCTTACGATAATCCTCGCCCAAAGGTGCAAGGGCATCGTAAACCGTCTGCTTTGCCTGGGCAAAGGGGATCTCAGCGTCCACATCCGCCACCAAGGGAGCATACACATCATAAAAATGCAGCTCATCAAGGCCCAGAAGCTTTTTGCGCAGAGCAACATAGCGATGCATCTTATCCAAATTTTGGTGCACAGCTTCAATAAGGTTCAAATACACAGAAGTGGGCACATTGGTTCTATCCAAAGAGGCCTCAAATGCAGAGGGGTATTTTCTTGCCTCGGCAAAGAATTTCAGCTGCTTATTCTGGGCGTTCAAAATAGCCGCGGCAGTGTTTTTATAATTACCAAAGCTGCGGTAGAGATTCTCATAAGCGCTCTTGCGCAAGGCTCTGTCTGGGCTTTCTTCATAAACCACGAAATTACCCTGGCGCAAAGGATAAGTCTTTCCCTGACTGTCAACAGCGTCCTCAAAGGAAATGTCTGCATCCGCGAACTTTCCGTAAATATCATCGGGAGCTGATGCCATCTCCCCTGCTGCCGCCAGCAGCTTTTCCTCTGCTTGAGACAAGGTATGCTCTTTTCTCCGGCGAAGATCCGTCAGGCAGCGGCGGTAACGCTCCAGTTCCGGGCACTCGGCATAAAACTTTTCCAAAACTTCCTCTTCAATGGCCATGATCTCCGGGGTCTCAAAGCTCTGAGCAGCACTGAGAGCAACCACCTCGCTCATGAAAGTACCCACCATAGCCTGGTAAGTGGCATCACGGGTGTCCACATCAGACATACGCATACAGTAATTGGCCAGCTTGGAAATCTTCTCCTCCATCTGCTCTTCAAAACGAAGATAGGTATACAAAGTCTCTCCGCTTTCTCCCAAACGGCCCGCAAAACTTTGCACATATTCCTTATCCTTTGCCAGGGTCTCCAGCTCTGCCTGCCATAAAGAATCGTTTTCATAAAGATCCTCAATGGCCCAAGTATCTTCCCGGGCGATCTGATCACGCTTTAAGATTCGCTTTGTGTCGCTCATAATAAGCCTCCATTGTGTGAATATGGTATTATTATACCAAGCGTGCTAAGAAAATGCAATCTTGCTTTTCCCACTAAAATGTGCTAAATTTACCACCGGTGATAATATATGAAAAACAAACTCAAGGGCGGTCTGGGTCTACTGTTTGCAACAGTGATCTGGGGCAGTACCTTTGTGGCCCAAAGCGTGGGCATGGACTACATTGGCCCATTTACATTTCAAGCGGTACGGTGTTTCCTTGCCGTATTGGTGCTCCTGCCGGTGATTGCCATATTCGATAAAAAGAATCACGGCCAATTCTTCCGCAAATGGGCGGATAAACGCCTGTGGCTTTCCGGAATTGCCTGTGGCACTGCCCTGTTTGTGGCAGCAAATCTTCAACAACTAGGCATACTTTCCACCTCCGCTGGAAAGTCAGCCTTCCTGACGGCCATGTATATCGTGATCGTACCGTTCATCGGCCTGTTCTTAAAGCGAAAACCCGGAGTCATGGCATTTGTCAGCGTTATGATCGCAGTTGCCGGTCTTTATCTGCTTAGCTGCGTGGGTGTCAGCGCCATGAACATTGGCGATATTTGTCTGTTAGGCTGTGCGTTCGCCTTTGCTGTACAAATAACTTTAGTAGATCATTTCGCACCGAAGGTGGACAACCTGCGTTTAAGCTGCATCCAGAGCCTCGTATGTGCAGTTTTCTCCGGCGTGCTGATGATCTTTACGGAACAAGTACAAATTGGGGCACTTGTGGATTGCTGGCTGCCCCTTTGCTATGCAGGTATCCTCTCCATGGGCGTTGCTTACACTCTGCAGATCCTTGGCCAGCGTCATGTGGAACCCACGGCTGCCGCCCTCATCATGAGTTTGGAATCGGTATTTGCCGCCATATCCGGTTGGCTGGTGCTCCATGAACGCATGAGCCTTACGGAAACTTTCGGCTGCGTGCTGGTATTCTCTGCCGTGGTACTGTCCCAGCTGCCTATCAAAACAAATATTGCAAAATAAAAAGTCCTCCTTCGTTGAAGGAGGACTTTTCCTTATTACAGCTTATCGAAGATCAGCAGTTTGCCGGAGAAGTCCGGCATTTTTTTAGCGTCTGCAGGCCGTTTTTCCACACACAGACCATAATTCATCAACACATCGCCATTAAATTCCTCACCGGTAAGTCTGAGCCGGTAATTGGCATCTTTTTGCAGAGCCTCCAGCCGGAGCATATTTCTCTCAAAGCCGGGAACAGCTCTGGTCTTAAAGTACAGCACCACCACTGTCTTTTCGTCCTCGGATACATACTCCCACACTGTGTGGTTGCCCTCAAAGGGAGATCTCAGCCGATAGAGGCTACCCTTATGCACGATCTCACGGATCTGCTTATACTGGTCGATCTGGACCTTGACCTCAGCAAGCTCCTCATCGCTCATTCTCGTAGCATCCAGCTCATATCCAAGCTGACCGCCCATTGCAACCAATCCACGAGCCTCCAAAGAAGTGGTTCTTGTCACCTGATGATTGGGTACGGCAGAAACGTGGGCGCTGACAAACGCGCTGGGCATGACCATACTGGTGCCATGCTGAATGACCATTCTTTCACCGGCATCGCTGTCATCACTTGCCCAATATTGATGGAAGTAATGCATCATACCGGGGTCAAAACGTCCGCCGCCGCCGGCGCAGCCCTCCAGCAGCAATTCAGGGAACGCTGCTGTCAGCTTTTCCAGAATCTCATAAAGGCCAAGCATATATCTGTGGGCAGTTTCTGCCTGCTGCTCAGCGGGAAGCATCGCAGAGCCAACCTCCGCCGCATCCCGGTTTACATCCCATTTGATGTAAGCGATGGGCGCGCTGTTCAGCGTATCAAACAAGAAGGACAGGACATACTCCCGCACATCCTCCCGGGAAAGGTCAAGGATCAGCTGCTCACGGGCAAGGCTTCTGTCTCTGCCCTGAACATGGATGCACCAGTCAGGATGCGCGCGGTAAAGATCACTGTCAGGAGAGATCATTTCCGGTTCAAACCAAAGACCAAATTTCAATCCTTCCTCGTGGATTCGCTTAGCAAGTCCGTCCAAACCGTTGGGAAGCTTCTTCTTATCCACATACCAGTCGCCCAAAGAGCATGTGTCTGTGTCCCGATGACCAAACCAACCGTCGTCCAACACCAGCATATCGATGCCTGCCTTGGCAGCCTGCTTTGCAATATTGACCAGTTTTTCCTCGTCAAAATTAAAGTATGTACCCTCCCAGTTGTTGATCACAACAGGACGTTCTCTGTCACGCCAGGGACCACGCGCAAGGCGAGTGCGGTACAGCTTATGATAGGTTCTGGACATGGCACCGATACCTTCGCCGGAGAACACCATGACCACCTCGGGGGTGACAAATTTCTCGCCGGGCTTCAACAGCCAGGAAAAGTCCGTAGAGCCGATACCCATAAATGCTCTGGTTGCACCATAACGCTCCACTTCAGCGCCACACTCAAAGTTACCACTATACACCAGGCTGAAGCCATAGACCTCGCCCTTATTTTCCGTGGTATCCTTTCTTGCAAGGGCAAAGAACGGACTTTGACCATGAGAACGGGATACGCCCCGGTTCTCCACGATCATACTGCCGTACATCAAAGGAGTGCGCTCTACATAGCACTCTCTGCCCCATGCCCCGTGCTGGGAAATAAGGTCAAAATCATGATCGCCAAAATCCACGCTCATGCTCAGGATGCGACCAATTTTCGCATTCTTCTCAGAGGTGTTCAGCACCTCAACACTGCGGGTGATGGCATCATGCTCTGTGAAAACAGTATATCTGTGCAAAAATTCCAAACCGGTAAGGTCATCACGCATAAGGATCTCAAGCGTCTGTGCTTCAGAATCATCCTCTACATAAGTAGCAGGCAGGCCTTCCAGCTTAGGCTTGCCGTCAAAAATATTATGGGACAAATATTTTGCCTTGGTAATTCTGCTGCCATCCTCATAGGTTGCATGGAATGCAGGGCGGCGCATATCACAGCTGCCCAAGGAAGAATACTCCTGCAGTAATACACCGGTAGAAGCAAAATCGGGTCTCTGAGCGGCTTGCGGGGTCTGGCCTACGCTGGCATCTCCCGCCTCCGCGCCGGCCATTTTTTGATTGCTCTTGAACTCACTATCAATAGATACACCGCTGACAAAGGGGGCATAGTTATAGGTAAACATACCCGCAAGATTATTCAAACGCTTTCCGTAGTACAAATGCTCAAGCACATAATCGCTTCTCATGCGAAAAACGTAAGAGGTATTAGGTGTTTGAAGATGAAAGGTCTTTGTATCTTTTTCAAAAATAATAGGCATGCTTAACGCGCCTCCTTTATCGTTGTAAAATAAATGTACCACATTCCACCATAAATGTAAATACCCGTTATTTGTAAAGCCTTTCATCCCGCGGTTTACTTGACAAACCGCAACGGGTGAATTAAAATACGAATATCTAAAAGATCCCAAGTTTTAAGATTTAGGAGGTCTACCCATGAAAAGAAGCGAGATCAACAAAGCACTGAAAGAACTGGAAGCAATGTGCGAAAAGCACCACTGCTATCTGCCCCCCTTCTGCCACTTCACTCCGGAGCAATGGCAGAACATCGGCCACGAGTATGACGAAGTCCGGGATTGCATGCTGGGTTGGGATATTACCGACTATGGCATGGGCGATTTTGATAAATTCGGTTTCTCCCTCATCACCATCCGCAACGGCAACCGCGCCATGGAGGACAAGTATCCTAAGGTATATGCCGAAAAGCTCCTTTACCTGAAAGAAGGCCAGTACGCGCCTAACCATTTCCACTGGTACAAGACCGAGGATATTATCAACCGCGGCGGCGGAAATGTACTGATTCGTGTTTACAACAGCCTGCCCAACGAAGAGATCGACTACGAATCCGACGTAACTGTACATATGGACGGCCGCACCTTTACTGTCCCCGCCGGCAGCCAGGTTCGTCTGACCCCCGGTGAGAGCATTCATGTACAGCAGTATCTGTACCACGATTTTGCCGTAGAACCGGGCAGCGGCCCTGTGCTTCTGGGTGAAGTCAGCCAGTGCAATGACGACAATACAGACAACCGCTTCAATCCCCCTGTGGGCCGTTTCCCCAGCATTGAGGAGGACGAAGCCCCCTACCGTCTGCTCTGCAATGAGTATCCGGAGGTCAAGGAATGATCGACGTTGTAGCTTTGGGCGAATTGCTCATTGATTTTACCTGTGTTGAAACCGATTCCGACGGTTATCCTACCATGGCCGCTCATCCCGGCGGCGCGCCTGCCAATTTCCTGGCAGCCCTCGCGAAATTCGGTGCGTCCGCTGCGCTGCTTGGCAAGGTAGGTAACGATGCATTTGGCAAATTGCTCCTTAACACTTTGCACAATGCCGGAATCTCCACCGACGGCATGGTGGTGGACGAAAACTACTTCACCACCCTTGCCTTTGTGACCCTGGATTCCACCGGCGATCGGGAATTTTCCTTTGCCCGGAAACCCGGTGCAGACACACAGCTGCAGTTTGATGAGCTGAATCTTTCGCTTGTGGATGAGGCCCGCGTGTTCCATTTTGGTACACTGTCCCTCACCGACGAGCCGGCCCGCACCACTACTCAAAAAGTGGTTGCCTATGCAAAAAATGCAGGCAAGCTGATTACCTTTGACCCCAACCTGCGCAAGCCCCTATGGAAGGATCTTGCACAGGCAAAACAGCAACTGCTGTGGGGCCTTTCCCAGGCAGATGTGGTGAAAATCAGTGATGAAGAAGTAGAATTTCTTTTTGATATGGATCCTCAGACCGGTGCAGCACATATCCTCAAAGAGTATGGCGTTAAGCTGGTGTTTGTGACCTGCGGAAAAGACGGTTGCTATTTCAGCAACGGCACTGCCTGCGGCCATGTCCCCGGACGTTCCGGCCTTAATGTAAAGGATACCACCGGCGCAGGCGATATTTTCGGTGGCAGCGCTGTATGGAAGCTTTTGCAAACCAATGCCGCGCCCGAAAAACTTACTGAAACACAGCTCCGAGAGATCGTAGCCTTCGCCTGTACCAGTGCAGGCCTTTCCACTACCCGCGCAGGCGGTAT
>JAZSFE010000019.1:0-28261 GCA_045532105.1 Faecousia sp. | reverse complement strand
CCTCCTTTGGTTTATAAAGATATCGTATCACTATGGCGATACCAAGTCAACAATCCTCTTGCCTTTCCTTCTAGCCTTCTATGCATACTGTGCTGCGCCGCCGTAGGTGTGAGTGATGTAGGTAACAACATAGTCGGATTGTCGGAGCATCCAGTTGTTGCGCCAGGAGATGGCGTAGTGCGGATGGACGGACTCGATCCCCTCTGGGAGCATTGTGTCCGAATAGTCGTCGTATTCTGTTTTCTTTCCGGGCATATAGGCCAGGACGACGGCGTACTGGATGTGGGGATATTCCTGCTTTAAGTCCCGCAGCACGCACCGCACATAATAATCAAAGTGTCCCTGATTTCCCACATAGAACATATCCACTCCGTGGTTGGTTATCAGATCCAAAAGCACCTCTCTTAACTTCGGGTTTATCGTTTCCGGACAATCCCGGTGACCAAAAAATGTACACGAACGCATAGTTTCACCCCTTTTGGGTTATTTTAACTCAAAAGGGGTAATCTTTTCAAGTACATAAAGGTATCATTTTACTTAGAAAGAGGTGATACCTATGACCGTAGGCGAAGCCGTCCGGCAGAGAATCATTCAACTGTGCCAGGAACGCGATATTTCCATTAACAAACTTAGCAGCATTAGTGGCGTTACGCAATCCACCGTAAACAATATCATTAGCGGCAGAAACAATAGCGCAACTGTGTCTACCATCAAAAAGCTGTGTGACGGCTTGGGTATTACAATTGACGAGTTCTTCCACTCTGAGCTGTTTGCTGGCTTAGAGCAGGAAATTAAATAAATCAAACGACCTGTAGCAGTTTGCACTGATACAGGTCGTCTCTTTTTATATGTTGGTCATAACAACACGAACCTATACGTGTTAAGATTTCTGGTCCGAGTTTTCGTCTTTTGTAATTTCCACAGAGTATCCAAACTTATTGATCAGCTTTGCAAAATCCTTGATGATATTAATTTCGTTCTTATCGTGCGTCAGCCAATCTTTTTGTTCGATAATCTTCTTGGTCAGATCAATCTTCAAACGATCTTGTTCATCTTTAGGCAACGATGCCACAAAAGCATCGAAAGTAGCCATTTGTAATTGGACCTTTCTCAGCTTCATTTCGATGACTTTGCACTTAGATGCCTGTATTGCACAATACCTAGAAATTACACCAACACCAACAGTTGCACATATACGCGCTACTAATGCGATATAGTCCGTGTTATTATATCGTGTAAAGACAAACCACCAGACAGATAATCCTACCAAACAAACCATCGCAATAACTGTGCCCCAATACCAACCTTTGCTTTCCTTGGCTGCACGATCGGAGTACTCCTTGTATGTGTTACTGAACGTTGCAGATGCGACATGGCCGATTTTTTCAGTAGCACTAGCTTTAAGGTCTTCAATCTCGCTTTGGGTTTTGCTGATAAACGAAGATATATTTCCTGCCAGCTCCTCTAACTTTGTTGCCTTTGCCAAGTCAAAATCACTGAGCGATTTTGCAACATCATTTTTAAACCCCGTTTTTGTTTCAGAAAGCTCTTCTTTAATCGCAATCAGTTGATCAGCATACTCTTTTTTGAATCTCTGCTGATCTTCCACCATTGCATTTTTTACATCATTATGCTTATTGGTAGATTCCGTGACCAGTTGCGCGTATTTCTCCGTAATAGATTGAAGTTCCTTCTCATAGGCAGCTTTATGCTGTGCAATTGCTGTTTCTACGCTTGTCTGCGTGCTTTTGAACGACGTTGTCCCGGCTTCGATAAGCTTATTTAATTCCTCTATCCTTTCGATTGACACCTGAATGTCCTTTTCTAACAACCGAACATTCTTATTAACAGCTTGTTGGTATCCTTGCAAGCTTTGTTTGCCGTTAGCGTTATTAAAGAACGCAATAATCTTCACAAGCTCATATAGATAACTTTGAACCGAACTATAATGCTTGCTGTTTATGTTAGACTCAGTATTATTTAAGTTAGTGGAAACTCCCTCAAGTGTCGGTTTGAGCAACAATTTGCTATCGCAGTTTAACAAGCTTCCCTTTAAATTTTCTAGGATCAAAACTATCTGTCGTCTGCTAGTAAGAGAAGCATCATCCTGCACTTGCTCAAGCTTGTCCACAATTGCGTCAATTTTTGTCAACAGCTCGTCTCTCTTTTGAATCATTTCATCCATTACGAATCACCCCTTATGGCTTATATTTATATAGTAAATTATACCTCAATTTGAATCTTTTGTCAATTTTCCACACTATATGTAGAATCCTATCACTTAGATGTATTTTAGTTCTTGCAAACAGGCCCAGCTCGGGATGAGCTGGGCCTGTTGCGTTGGGTTAGGTGTTTAGTTCATTGGAAAGGCGGTGGGCGAGTTTGAGGGCGGCGATGAAGCCGGATTGTTGGTGCAGGCGGCAGAGGTCACAGACAAGGTCGATGATTGCGTCCTTTTCCTTGAGGGATTTATCGGACAGGGCGTTATAGAGTTCGTCGAAGGCCTGTTTGATCTCGTCCGTATCGTCGGTGCAAACGTGCTCGTAATAGGTATTGTACAGGAGCTCCAGGACTGTGTCGGCATCGGAGCAGAGCTTCTTCATATCCATAGCTCAGTCCTCCTTGTAGCCTGCAGGCAGGTAGAGACGGCTATGGGCGTAGAGCTTTTGGAGTTCGATTTGGGCTTCGAAGCGGTCCTGGGCTTCCATCACCACGTCCACCAGTTCGTAGTGGTCGTCGTGCCATTCCTTGATGCCCCGAAGGTAGCGAGAGCGGCGTTTGTCGTCGATGATGAAGGGCATCACATCGTGGCGCAGGCACTCCTTGAACATAATGAGTCTACCCACACGACCGTTGCCGTCCTCGAAAGGGAAGATCTCCTCGAAGCGAACGTGGAAGTCCAAAATGTGATTGCGCTCAATGTCAGACTGCTTTTCGTAGCCGGCGATCAGCTCCGCCAGACTGGAATGGATCTTGTCCGGGTGCAGAAGTTGGCGATCCCGGGGACGGGATGTGACCGTCCGGTACTCGCCGGGGCGAACCTGCTCCTTATACTCGTCCACCGTACCAGTCATCAGAATTTGGTGGAGCTTGCGGATGAACTTTTGGGTTAGGGGTTCCATCACGTGGTCAAGGATATAGTCCACACAATGGATATGGTTCAACACCTCGATCACATCGGACACTTTTAGGGGCTCAAAGGACTCCCGAACCTTGCCTTTCTTGAAGATGGTTTCCACCTGCTGACGGGTCAAACGGACGCTTGCCATCCGGGAAGAGGAGTAAGTCAGGTCAATTATAGTGAAATCATACAAACCGTGAAAATTCCGCTTTTTCTTCTGATTTTGCAGCTTTTTTGCCAGTTCCGGCAACTCCACCTCGGATGTATACTCCAAATCTGTCCGTGTAGGACGGATTGCATCCTCTGGGATGCGCCAAACGCCCTCTCTGTATACTGCTCCGGGGATTCTGTCCTGATTGCACAACCTCTTAATTAAAGTTATGGAAACTCCCCATTTCTCTGCCATTTCTCTGGTTGATAAGTACTTCATAGTTTCGTCCTTTCTTGTGCCGGATAGCCCGCAACACCTGCGTTACCCGCAACACTTTTATCTTGAATCAATCTTGAATTACGACGAAACACTGTATACCAACTGACACATAATGTATTTTTATTCGTGATTTTGGTGCTATCTAGTCCACTTTATCCATATGTATTCATTCTGTCTACGTCCGGCGGCCATGGCATTCAAGCGCTTGGCGCTTTAATTTTCCGTATTTTATTTGCGCAACCACAAAAATCATATGGCTATTTCGCAAAAGGACGCGATGCATAAATGCACCGCGTCCTTATTAAGAATATTCTGTTTTACACAGCCGGAATATTATCTAAACTTTTTCTTTTCAATTCCCAACGCGCGCAGAACGACCGTGCCCAGGCGAATCATCCACCAAGTATTCTTGTAGTCGTGGAATGTCTTCTTCTCGCCGTCGATGATCGCCTGGAACTCCTCTGCAGTGATGCCCAGCTTCTCAGCGATAAAGGCCTTATCCTCTTCCATCTGCTCCGCGCTGTAAGGCAGCTCATCCAGCTCCTTCAAAGCCTGCTCTCTGGACAGAGTGCCCGCCAGAATCTCATTGGAGAAATAGCACTTTCTCTTATCATAGCCAAATTTGTGCGGCAGGTAGTAACCCTCATAAAAGCGGGTAAACACATTTTCGTAATGCTTATTGGCATAAGGCTGCCAGCCAAAGCGCTCCTGCAGGAATTTCTGCACCTTCTCCTTATCATATTGAATCATATCCAGAGGTGCGACCCGCTTCATACCCTTAACATAGGGATAATAAATGCGATACTTCAGCATTCCGCACTGAGGCATATTCTTCAAAGGTCTTGTGCCAAACTTCTTGTGGATATCCCGAATCAAGGTAAGGTCATTCTGATACACCCACTCAATAGGCGGACGAATGCACTCCGTAGCGCTGTTCGCTCCGGTGAGAACATACTGGATCCCATGCTTTACAGCGTAATTATACAGGCCCGCAAAAATCGCATGATCCTGGGGCAGATCCTGATAAGGAACCTGGGCCTTAAAGAACGCCAGCTGCAGATCCTTCATTTCCTCCCAATCCACAACTTCCTTATACATATCCAGCTCAAGAGCATTCACGATTCTGTCGATATTCTCGTCCGCAACGCTCAAATTCCAACCGGTATCCACCACATAGATCAGCGGGTTCAAACCCATGACTTCCTTAGCGATGTAGCACAGATAAGAGCTATCCACACCGCCGCTCATGCCGATAATGCAGTCATATTTATTGCCCTTGGAATCTTCCTTAATCTTCTGCGCGGTTTTTTCCAGCAGGCTGGTGTCCTCCAACTGTGCTTTCCAATGAGGCAGAATATTATCGTAATAGTCGTTGCAAAAATCGCAGACACCCTTTTCATCAAAAACGATCTTGCTGTCTGTGGTATCCATTACACAACAGGCGCAGCGCTGATAAGCTCTTTTGTTCTTTTCCATATATTCCTCCAAATGAATTGTTGATTTATTGAAACCGGCATCATGTCCTGTGCAGCATTCTTATTATCCGTTTCCACAGCGCGATCAATTCACGCCGGTTGAACAACAATCCAACTGCAACAGCAACAATGCCGTTTATCCCTGCAAAAATAATGCCGTAGAAAATAAATTCCAAATACCCGTCAATATTCACTGGGATCTGCATCTCCAAATAACAGGTGGCAACTCCTGCAATGACAAACGGGAGCAGCAATCGTAACATCGCGCCCAGCTTTTTTTCGAAAAAGCGTGTATGGATATAGCCCATTTCCAAAACGCACAGCAGCACTGCCACCAGCAAAATGGATACCAGCATTCCGTAAATGCCCCACACAGCGCCGCCCACAGCCATGCCGATGACCAGAACAACGCAGGCAATCACCTGAAAATCCCGGCTGATGCGGAATTTTCCGGCCATATTGATCATGTGTCCGCTGGGAATATGCAGCATCTCCAGCGAGGAGATCCCCACCATCAGAAGGGCGATCTTCACATCATAATAATTGACATCCGTAATGCCGTCTGTATACAGACTGACGAAGGGCAAAATCAACACGCAGCAGGAAGTCAGCAATACAAACACTGCCGCAAAAGCAGCAAATTCATACTGCGCAAAAGCTTGCCACACATCTGACTTTTTCCTCTCTGTCAGCATCTGTCCAAAACTGAGTCTCGGCGCGTCGATAACACTGTGCAGCAGACTTTTGATCATTGTAAACACATTGTTATACACTGCATACACACTGGCAAGCGCCGTGCCACCGGTGGCCGAAATAGACAAAAACACGATGGGAGCCGAATTATAGATCACACCTGTGATCTTCTGGACCATCACATCCCCGGTGCCCTGGATCATCTCCGCCCTGGGTTCTTGCTTTAAGTCCAGATACGGCGTCTTTTTCTTCACATAACCGGCGATCATAAAGCTGTTGGCAAAGGCAAATACCATGGTAATAAACCGAACCATCCACATAGGGCCGCCGCAGGAGATCATCACAATATTCGCCAAATGCCCCAAACCGATGGTGCAGATGGTGATGATATTGATAATATACTCCTTCTGCTGGGTCTGCAAGAGCACGCGGTAGGTGGTTGCATAATAAAGGTTAAATGCTGCCGGAGCCACCGTCATCAGGATCACCGTGGAAATAAATTCCCTGGGCAAGCCACTGTTGGCAACCAGTCCATACACCACAGCAACGGCAATGCCCACCAGGAAGAAAATGCCGCCCATTTTTTTGAACTTATTCCTTGTGGCCGACAAAATGCCGTTAGCCAAAGGATAATCTCCCTCTGTCAGCGGGGCAAACAGCGCCACATTGGAGGCCATGGTGAATCCGCCCTCGATAATGAGCAGCACATTGACAATTTGATTTGCAGTTGAGTTGAGGCCATTGAAGTCCGAGCCAAAGGCTTCAATGACCAACCGGGTAACAACAATGCCCAGCAGGCCATTCACCAGGGTCATAGCCATGGCTGTAATGGCATTCAGCAGACTTGTTTTTGTGCGATTTGTATGGTCGTTCATTTTTTATCCTTCTTTACGCATCATATCCAAAGCATACCCAGCCAGCGCAATAAACATCGTAGGCATAACCATCATATCATATACCGTTGCCTGGATCAGGCCAACTCCAAAGAACGCAATGAGCGTTACAAACATAAGCATTCTTAAACGGAATTTCCCCTTCTGCCTAAACCAAAACGCCCCAATGCTAAACAATGTACAGACCACCAGACCCATCAACAACAACAGGCCTATCAAACCATAACAGTTCATGGTCGCAAAAATAAAGTTATGAGCCGGTGCGGCAAAAACCTCTCCTGCCACAGAATAATCATAAAACACATCGCCCGTACCGAAGAGCACGTTTTCCTTAATGCGTTCGATGCTCATCCTAGACAGATCTGCACGCATGCTATCACTGCGTCCAATTTGCTCCTGTGCATTGATCTGCTCGCTGGGCCTGGTCTGCGTCCCCTCATTTGGACGGTTCGCCGAGTCCGCATCCATGCTTGCCACGAAGCCGGTCTCCCGATAAACTGCATAGCGAACTTCGCCTACATCAAGAGCAAACAGCCCCGCCACTACTGCAACAGCTAACACGACGCTCATGGCATATTTGGCAATAACCTTTTTGTTTTTCAGGCACAGCAGAAGTAATAACGCCGCTTCGCCCAACACGGTAACAAAAATCGCACGGGAACCCAATGTAAAAATAACCAGCAGCAGGCCGCTTAGCAGCACCATGCTAAACATTGCACTTCGTAAACCGGCGCTGTGATCCCACAGTTTCCTTACGCAAGCCGGGAACAATATGGTAATGCATCCGCCAATGGCAATTTCATTAATGGGAGAATAATACACATAGGGTTTCAAAACAACATTGAAAAGCACCCAGTAGACAATCACGACAAGGCTAAAAATGCAAAGATCTTTTAGCAATGTAGCTCCGTCTATTTTAATATCTCCATCCACGATCAAAGAAAACAGAGCAAAGCATCCCAAGCAGATGGCAGTATAATAAAAATTATCCTTGACCTCCATCCCTGCAAAAAGCCTGTATACAAACAAACAGCAATAATACAGAAAAAAGCTGTAATACAACGCATTAAACAAATTGAACCTTTTGTTTTTTACATCGCAGATAAACCGCAGTGCTATAAATACCAAAAACGGCAAGTACAGCGCAAGCGTGATCACCTTGGATGCCACACCGGGAATCTGAAGCCACGCTACCATCCACCTGGAAGTAACGATCTGCAGTGTGAATAAACCAATTAAGAACCACAAGCAAATATGCTTAGAAAATATCTCTTTTTTCAATACGAACCACCTTTATTCCCACGACATTTCAGAACACATCATTGCGATCTTCTGGCACATGGTTTTTGGATTTTTATTGCTTAAGATAAAAGCCCGGGATGTATCGCCTATGCGCGAGCGTTCTGCAGCGGACAAGCTGCAGATTTCAATCAACTTTTCCCTCAGCGCATTTACGCTGTTATCCGGTACATACTGGATGTAGTCATCATATTCCGCAGGAATGCCGTCCAGCTTGTAGCCAACCACAGGTCTGCCGGAAGCCAGATATTCCATGGTCTTAGAGGGGAAAGAGTACTTCGTAAATTCCCCAATGTTCTGCCGGGGATTTACAAGCACAGTAGCCTCTGCCTGAAGCTTGCGGACAGTCTTTCCATCCACATAGCCATAGTATTTGACACCAGAACACTCCTTAGACAACTCCCTGATCCGATCCGCCAGGCCGCCGCCACCGCAGATCCAAAGCTCATAACTTTGATCCTTTGCATAAATCTGCATAAAGGCTTCCAACAGGTTTTCCATGCCATAGGCAGGATTCAGCTGACCGGAATAGAAAATCACCTTTTTATCCGTGGTCTTCTCATCCAGAGGTGGCTGATGATTGTTAAAAATTCCCTCAACAACGGTGTAGGGCTTTTGGTCGATCCCCGCCACCGTTTTCATATACTCGGTCACCAGCACATAAGCATCAAACTGCTTGATAAAGAAACTTTTAATGCCTGCGCGCAGTTTGCCCGCCAGAGTTATATTTCCGTTATTGCTGGTAACGATCACAGCATTGGGAATGTCCGGCAATACCGCACAGGTACGGATCTGAGGATGCCGGGCCTTTGCCCACCGAAGCGCCAGGGAAATGCCCAAATGCAGATCGTATGTCATCACGCAAATGCGGTCATCCTTGGCAGCTTTTATTTCCCGGCACAGCCATGCGTACGTAGTGATTGCCCGGGACAAATGCTTAATAACCGGAAGATTGATAAAACCGCAGTTAATATCTCTTGCTCCGTCTGTATGGCGCCACCGCTGATGTTTGAAAAAGATCTTGGGGAAGTTGGGATAATTGGGGATCTGCACATTGTTGACCAGCGTTACCGGTGTTCCGGTGGCCTCATCCAAGCCCAAAATAATATTCTGATTCAAGTTATGGTCGGCAAGGCTTGCAGGCACCTTACTCTTCTTTGCAATATTATCGTAATCTGCCATGTTATAGACAGAACTGCAAAAGATATATTTCATTCCAACTTCTCCTGTGTCTAAAACGGTATCAAGCAAATGCGTCGATCATGCGACGGTACATTTCTTCTAATTTAACGTAAGGCGTCCAGCCTAATTGCAACAGCTTTTGGATATCTAAGTTCATGTGCAGCACCGGAGCATAGCCCAATTTTTCCGCATCCGTAAGCTCACAGCGCACCTGAATGCTGCCGTTTGCAATCTTGTCAGCGACCATGCACGCCATTTCGTATATGGTGCAGTAAGTCTGGGCATTGGCGATATTATAAGCCTCCCCCGGCGCTCCCCGGAGCAGGATCGTGAGCAATGCCCGGGCCGCATCCGCGGTATAGACATAGCTGCGCTTGGTTTCACCCTTGGTGTGCAAAACAATGTCGCTTTTTGTCATGGCGCACCGGGCAAATTCTGCGAAAACCCGGTTGTCATCTGCCTGCACACCCGGGCCAAAGGTCTGGGTCAGCCGTGCGATACAGGCGGGAACACCGAACTGGCTGGAATAACTGACGCACAGGCTTTCACACATGCGTTTTGCCTCGGGATAGCAGTTGCGCACCTTCAGCGGGTCAAGTGTGCCCACATAGTCCTCGGTAATTTTCATGTCTGTCTGGGGCGTTCCGTATACTTCCATGCTGGAAAGATACAGGAATCCCGCGGACTTTTTCTTAACTGCCAGCTGCAGCAGGGTTTCCGTACCCATGATAGCGGTGCGAATGGTATCCACCGGCTGCTGGATAAAGCCCTTGCTGGAAGTCTGGCTGGCACAATGAATGATATAGTCCACATTGCCGCTGTATTCCAGCGGCTGATCTGCCATCCAGGAAAGGAGCGTAAGATTGGGCATTTCATCCCAAAAAGCCCTTGCTTTTTCCTGGCTGCGCACCAACGCCACGATATGGGGCGGCTGGGCGGCACTGCGTGCATAAGCCAGCAGCAGATCCGTAAGGGTTCTGCCGATCAGTCCGGTGGCACCGGAGATCATTACGGTTTTGCCGTCCAGATCGTGCCAGGGAATATTACAATCTGCAAGGGCGGTGATGATGTCCTGTTGCGCTACGCTGCTCAGCTTATGCATAAATGCACCTCTTTATAAACCGAAAATTTGAGAATTCTCCCGCGCCTCCACAATGGCACGGAAAATATAAAAATCACTGGGTGTGGTAATCTTAATGTTGTCCCAACGGCAGGGCACTGCGTGCAGACGATAGCCGTAGTGACGCATCATAGTGGCGGAGTCAATAAAATTATTCTGCCCTTCGCTTTGCGCCTTTTTATGGGCATCATAAATATCCTTTAAAAGGAAGCTCTGAGGCGCTTTGGCGATCACCGCACAGTCCCGGGGAGAAACCTTGGTGATCATGCCGTCGGCATCGATCTCCGCAGGTGTTTCGGTGGCTGTAGCGCAGGAAATGGCTGTGCCGTGAGCCAAAACAGATGCAATGTTCGCCTTAATCAGCTCCGCAGAAATGTTGGGCCGCACACCATCATGGATCAGCACCACAGAATCCCCGGGGAACTGCTCATGCATAAGCTCAATGGCATGGTACTGGGATTCCTGGCTGGTACTGCCCCCGGGAACGATCCACTTCGCCTTGCTGATCTGAAACTTCTCACAAAGCTTTTCCATAAAGGAAAGATAATCCGGATGACAGGCGATGCAAATAGCATCAATATCGGCACAGTTCTCAAACACCTCAAGGGTGTGAATGATAATGGGCTTTCCGTGCAGCTCCAAAAACTGCTTGGGCGTTCCGCCGGAATTCATTCTGCTTCCCACGCCACCGGCAAAAATAATACCTATGTTCATTATCTGCTCTCCTTGTAGCAAGTCTCGTAGATCCGCTCACAGACCAGCTCCGTAGCCTTGCCGGTCTCACAGCCGCCCAACGCTTCATAATGCCGCTTACAGGCTGCAGCATACTTTTCTTCGTCAAATTCCAAAATATTCTTTTCCAGCTCGTCATTGTTGACAGACTGGGGGAAAGGCCACTGGGCCACCGGGGTATAGACCTCGGTAGTGGCAACATAATGATCCAAATCCACCGCAAACAGGAAGCTGGGCCGGCCGGACAGCATATAGTCCCACATAGAGGAGGAAAAATCATTGATCATGGCATCTGCCGCCAACAAAAGCTCCTGCATCTCTTCATAATCTGTCAGATCCAGAACGCCCATATCCTCCATATCCCCGCGGTTGACGACACAGGGATGATAGCGCATGGCAAACCGCCACTTGCCGCCAAAGCGTTTTTCCATAGCGGCACAGACCCGGGCAGTGTCCACACCGTAGGAGATCGCCACGGAATCCTTAAAATAGTTATCGTTGATCTTCCGATAAGTGGGAGCAAACAGGATGAGCTTTTCATCCTCTTTCAGGCCGATCTTTTCACGAACCTGCCGGCGAAGCTCCTCGTCCCCCCGGATCATAATGTCGTTGCGGGGCATACCGATCTCCCAAAATACTTCCTTAGGCACCAGCATAGCCCGGGAAACCTCCTCAGTAAACCGCTTATTGGAAGACAAAAACGCCGAAGTATAATCACCCTGAAGCCGCAGATCCTGCCGGAAGCACCAGGTATCATTATACATATCCGTGCCGCATTTTTTGTATGCACCGCCGCCGTGCCAGGTATTGATCACATACTGGCTCTTTCGCATAGGCAGGTAAGAAAAACCACCGCTATTGGTCAAAAAGACCTTGCTGGTCAAAGCATTGACAAAATAAGCAGGAGAGTTAAATTTCACAACCTTGATCCCTCTGTCTTGCAGATATGCATACGCATCCGGGTCTTTTACAGACACCACGATCTCAAATTTTCTGGGATACAGCCGCTCCAATGCCTCGCCAACAAACTTGGGATTGCCTGCAAATTTATAAGAAAGATCATTGACCAGCATGACCCTGTTTTTCTTTACAGGGAGCAGCTTGATGGGCATAAGCAGTGTACGCATGGCCAGTTTTTTGCCATATCGAATCCATTGATCCATTGTGTTATCCTCTTTTATTCAATCGTTTTACCACAGGTCCTTCAATATACTTCTGAGACAGCCAGGCGCAAACCAAAGTTGCCACTGCAATTCCCAGCGTCAACAAAATTCCCTGCCACAACGGTTCCAGTGATGTTATGCCAAAATGAAGCACCAAATTGACAAACACCATGTGGTATAAATAAAATCCAAAAGTCAGATCCTTTTTCAGTCTCCAGCTGCCGCAGAAAGCAAAGGCAAAGATCAGCGCTGCCATGAGAAGGGTCGTGACGGTGTTATACAAAATGCCGTCAAAAATGTGGGGAAATCCCAAATAATTCTCCATGAGCTTCCATGCAACATACGCTCCAAGGATCACCCACTTGCACTTTTTCAGCGCAGGAATGATGGCATCCCGGTGATACCAGCCCACCATGCCCGCCACCAGGAAATACAAATACGGCAAAACAGTCACGCCAATGAGCTTATTAACAATTTCCGGTAAAAAAGCGCTGCTCTTTTGCAAGGCTATGCTCACCAGAGCCAAAACACCTACGATCACTGTGCCTTGCCAAACTTTGGTGCGCCGCAGCCATTTGGCAAGAACCGGCACCAACAGGAAGAACTGGATCTGAACCGGGATCGTCCAGAGCACACCATTGGGCACGCCCGTGCCGTAACCCCGCAGCCAATCACCGGTGTAAAAATTCATTCCAAAAAACTGGGTTATGCCGTAAATCCCTGCCTCCATAAAGGTAGGCTTGGTCTCATAAACCAGCAGGATAATGGCCGTGTTAATAAGGATACATGCCCAAAAACCCGGCAAAATTCGGGTCGCCCTGCCCATCAGCCAATCCTTGGCACCGCGTCCTTCCAGCGACTTTGCCGCCAAAAAACCGCACAGCACAAACAGGATCGGTACACCGCGGACGAAGTAGACCGCATTGAAAGGGGCATTTTCCATTGCAAAGTGGGAGATCATATGTCCCAAAAAGACCTGGACGGTAGCAATTATGCGAAAAACATCCAGTGCATTCTTATTGTAATCGATACGCAAGAAACTACCCCCTTATATGGGCTGTTAATACTTTCTCCAAACCATCTTGTCCACCACGCCGGTGTAAGACTGGATCAACTTGACCACCTTGGTAGACACATTTTCTTCTACATAGTCCGGTACAGGAATACCGTAATCCCCGGCAAGATTCATCTGAACCGCAGTATCCACTGCCTGCAGCAAATGGGCTTCATCAATGCCAGCAAGCACAAAGCAAGCCTTATCCAGCGCCTCAGGACGCTCGGTAGAAGTACGAATGCACACTGCCGGGAACGGATGTCCCACGGAAGTAAAGAAGCTGCTCTCCTCAGGCAGAGTACCGGAGTCAGACACACAGCAAAATGCATTCATCTGCAGGCAGTTATAATCATGGAAGCCCAAAGGCTGATTCATGCGCACCCGAGGGTCCAGCTTGAAGCCGGTAGCTTCCAAACGCTTTCTGGAACGGGGATGGCAGGAATACAAAATGGGCATATCATATTTTTCGGCCATCTTATTAATGGCGTTAAACAGGGACAGGAAATTCTTTTCCGTATCAATGTTCTCCTCCCGGTGGGCAGACAGCAGAATATACTTTCCTTTTTCAAGGCCCAGTCGAGTATGCACATCACTGGCTTCGATTTCCGCCAGATTGTTGTGCAGCACCTCCGCCATGGGAGAACCGGTGACATACACCCGCTCCTTGGGCAGGCCGCACTCATGCAGGTACTTCCGGGCATGCTCGGAGTATGCCAAATTGACATCCGCAATAATATCCACGATCCTGCGGTTGGTCTCCTCAGGCAGGCACTCATCCTTGCAGCGGTTGCCTGCTTCCATGTGGAAGATGGGGATGTGCAAACGCTTAGCCGCAATGGCGGACAGGCAGGAATTGGTATCACCCAGGATCAAAAGCGCATCCGGCTTGATTTGATTCATCAACTTATATGAGCAATTGATGATATTTCCCACAGTAGCGCCCAAATCATCGCCAACAGCATCCATATAGACTTCGGGGTCGGCCAGCTTCAGATCCTTAAAGAAGACGCCGTTCAGATTGTAATCATAATTCTGTCCTGTGTGCGCCAAAATGCAATCAAAATATTGCCGCGCCTTATTAATCACAGCAGCAAGGCGAATGATCTCAGGCCGGGTGCCGACAATAATCAGCAGCTTCAGCTTTCCGTTATCCTGAAATTTTACGTCGGAATAATCAATTTTCATCTCCATAACGATCTCCTTAAAATGTTCAGTCTTAAATTCATCCGGAGCATACCAAGTCGCACTTCCTGCCGTTATTGCAGCAACAAAAAGCCGGGAATTGCCAATAAAAATACGCTCCATCCACTTTTGGACATACTTCAAACTCATTATAACATAAACCGACACAAAATCAACCCCTAAGCGCTGTCTGGAGAAAATGGCACCTCCTCAACACAGACAGGAAATTCCCCAAAAAGGTCTCCTTCCCTGTATTGGTTATACTATGCAGGCACCGCAATGGTTTTTAGGGTTGAAAACCGACAGGATTGATGGTATACTAAGCGAAAAGACTTTTTCCTGTGACCGTTGCTTTTCGTGTCACTGCGCCTGAGTTTGCGAAATTTGTCAACATCAGTCGCTGCACGGCCTGTGCGAAAACCCTTACAGTAATTTTAACCGCAATCGTCTGAAATACAGAGAGAACGAGGAAACTATTATGCAGAAAAAGAAAAGCCTGACCGGCGTTAAAAGCTTGATACGAAGTGTTGAGGGTATTTTTGAGCTCCTTATGCTGACCCTGATCTATTACCTTGCTTTCCGTTGGGGTTACAATGACGCGGACTTCCCTTATTACCTGGGCTATGGCAAATATGTGCTTTGCGGCATTTACTTCTTGCTGCTGCTGGTGCTTTTCTTCGGCCTTGACGGTTTTAAGTTTGGCTATCTGCGCAACAGTGACGTTTTAGTTTCCCAATGGATCGCTATTTTTATCGCCAATTTCATCAGCTATTGGCAGCTGTGCCTCATCGCCAATGTGGTGATCTCCCCATCTCCCATGCTGATCCTCATGGCGGTGGGTGCCTTGATCGCCTTGATTTGCACCACCAGCTATTCTGCCATTTATCACAGACTGTATGTCCCTAAAAATATGGCTATGATCTTAGGCCGGGACGCTGCAGTTACCCTGAAATTCAAAATGGAGACCCGCCCGGACAAATATCATGTGGGCAAGCTGATCCTGGTGGACGAAGGCTTTGAGAGCATCTGCCAGCAGATCGTAAACTACGATGCGGTGATCATCAACGATGTTCCGGCTCAGATCCGTAACGACATTTTGAAATTCTGCTACCGCAATAAGATCCGCACCTATGTTACTCCCAAGATCACGGACATTGTTGTGCGGGGCGCAGAAAGCATCAACCTGTTTGACACCCCTCTTCTTCTGGTAAAAGGCAACGGACTGACTCCCTCTCAGCGTCTTGCAAAACGGCTGATGGATCTTGTTCTTTGTTTGCTGGCCATGGTCATCGCAGCACCTATTATGCTTGTGGTAGCCCTCGCCATCAAACTGGAAGACGGTGGCCCTGTATTTTATAAGCAGGCCCGGGCATCTCTGGGCGGAGAAGTCTTTGATATTTTGAAATTCCGCAGCATGATCGTAGATGCGGAAAAGGAAGGTTTTTCTATCCCCGCCACCGGCCATGACCCCAGAATCACCAAGGTAGGCCGTTTCATCCGCGCCTGCCGTATTGACGAGCTTCCCCAGCTGCTGAACATCATCAAGGGCGACATGAGCATCGTCGGCCCCCGTCCCGAGCGGGTGGAGCATATGGACAAATACGGCCAGGAAATCCCGGAATTTATCTTCCGCACCAAGGTCAAGGGCGGTCTTACGGGCTATGCCCAGATCTACGGCAAATACAACACCTCTCCTTATGACAAGCTCCGGCTGGATATGATGTATATCGAGGATTATTCTCTCATGCTGGACATCAAGCTGATCTTGATGACTCTGCGGATCATGCTGAGCAAAGAAAGCACCGAGGGCTTTGAAAAGATCGAAGAGAACAAACTGCGTGAGGAAGAAGTCTTGGAGCAGCTCCACAAAGAGCATGATGCTGCTATGCAAAACGCTCCCGAAGAATGTCATCCCGAAATCTGATATCAAGGAGTCTCAGAATGAAAATTCTGGTCGTTTCCCAATACTTCTATCCGGAAAATTTCCGGATCAATACTATCTGCACCGAACTGGTGCAACGCGGCCACGATGTCACCGTACTGACCGCATATCCCCAATACCCCATTGGCAGGATTTATGACGGCTACGGTTTTGATATTCCCTATGAAAAGCAGTGGAAAGGCGTGAAAATCCACCGGGTGAAAACCTATCCCCGGGGAAGTAACCCCTTAACTTTGCTGCGCAACTGCACCAGTTATGTGGCCTCTGCCAATAAATGGGTGAAAAACTGCACTGAAAAATTTGATGCTGTCTTTGTTTTTGAGACTTCTCCCGTAACCGTGGGACTTCCCGCTGTTGCCTATAAAAAGAAATTTGGCACTCCGGTCTATTTCTATCTCCAGGATCTTTGGCCCGAAAGTGTTCATGAAATCCTGGGCCTGCGTTTCCCACCACTGACTTGGGTGATCAACCGCATCGTAGATAAAATCTACACCAACAGCGACAAAATCCTTTGCACCTCCAAAGGTGTGATCCGTCATTTGCAAAACAAAGGCGTCCCCGGAGAAAAGCTGCTTTACTGGCCGCAATTCTGCCAGGAACCACAGCTTGAGGATACCCAAAAGCCCCAAGAGTATTCAGAAGATACCTTTAATGTGGTGTTCACCGGAAACATTGGTGACGCCCAAGGTCTGGATCTATTGGTAGATACCGCCAAGCAGTTGGAAGACCTTCCTATCAAGTGGTTTTTGGTTGGTGACGGCCGCGCCAGGGAACGAATTTGCGAGAAAACAAATCAGCTGCAGCTGCAGGACAAGGTCATTTTTGTGGGCCGCGTGAGCCCCGAGGAAGCGGATCGCTATGTCCATTTTGCTGACTGCGCATACCTTTCTTTCAAAGACATTCCCCTATTCCGGCTGGTCATTCCTGCAAAACTGCAAACCTATCTTGCCTGCGGCGCCCCTGTTTTGGCTGCTGCCGGCGGTGATACCGCGGCCGTCATCCAAGAGGCCGGCTGCGGAATTGCGGCAGACCCCCAATGTGACGCGCTGGAACGTGCCGTAAGAGAGATGATTGCCTTATCTCCGGAGCAGCGCAAAGCCATGGGGCAAGCTGCCCGGGCATATTCTGTCACTCACTTTGACAAAGATACCCTTCTTAACGAACTGGAATCTATTATGGCGCCTAAACAAGACGCTTGACACAATTTTCTAACGAGAATATAGGAGGAACAATTATGTTCAAGAACAAAACCCTCATGATCACCGGTGGCACCGGCAGCTTTGGCTCTACAGTGTTAAAGCATTTTTTGGATTCCGATCTGAAGGAGATCCGCATCTTCTCCCGCGATGAAAAAAAGCAGGACGATATGCGGCACGAACTGCAGGCAAAGCACCCGGAGCTGGCCGCCAAAGTAAAGTTCCACATTGGCGATGTCCGTAATTTCCGCTCCGTACAGGATGCTATGTGGGGCGTAGACTATATTTTCCACGCAGCCGCACTAAAGCAAGTACCTTCCTGCGAGTTCTTCCCCATGGAAGCCGTCCGCACCAATGTGGAAGGCACGGACAATGTGCTGCACGCAGCCATTGAAGCCGGTGTTGAACGCGTGGTATGCCTGTCCACCGACAAGGCCGCCTACCCCATCAATGCCATGGGCATCTCAAAAGCCATGATGGAGCACGTGATTTATGCCAACGCCCGTGTTGCCGCGGAGCGCGGAAATACCACCATCTGCTGCACCCGTTACGGCAATGTAATGTGCAGCCGCGGCAGCGTAATCCCGCTGTTTATCGACCAAATCAAGGCCGGTAACCCCATCACCATCACCGACCCCAATATGACACGTTTCCTCATGAATCTGGACGAGGCCGTTGATCTTGTTATGTTCGCTTTCCAGCACGCCAACCCCGGTGATCTGTTTATTCAAAAAGCAGATGCCTCCACCATTGGCGACCTTGCCAAAGCCGTTCAGAAACTTTTCGGCGACACAGGCACCAACATCATCGGTACCCGTCACGGCGAAAAGCTGTACGAAACCCTTATGACCCGGGAAGAACGCCTGCGCAGCGAGGATATGGGCAATTATTACCGTGTGGCCGCTGACAACCGCGACCTCAATTACGACAAGTTTATGGTCAAAGGCAATGTTCGTACCATGGCTGACGAAAGCTACACCAGCCATAATACCGAACGTCTGGATGTGGATGGAACTGTCAAGAAGATCCTGACCACTGATTATGTACAGGAAGCCTTGAAAAACCGGGAGGCAAAGTAAGCTATGAACATTCTCATCACCGGCGCCGCCGGCTTTGTGGGAAAGAATTTGACCGAGGCATTGAAAGCCATCCGTGACGGCAAGGACAAGACCCGTCCCGGTCTGTCCATTGGAGAGCTGTACCTTTATGACATCAACTCCCCCGCCAGCCTTCTGGAGGAAGCCTGTGAGAAAGCCGATTTCGTATTTAACCTGGCCGGCGTAAACCGTCCTCAGAACCAGGAAGAATTTATGCAGGGCAATTTTGGCTTTGCCTCCACCTTGCTGGACGCGCTGGAAAAGTACAACAACAAATGCCCCGTTATGATCTCCTCCTCCATTCAGGCCACCTGCATCGGCCGTTATGACAACGACTACGGCAGAAGCAAAAAGGCCGGCGAGGAGTTGGTGTTCACCTACGGAAAGGAAACCGGCGCACCCGTATTGGTGTACCGTTTCCCCAACCTGTTCGGAAAATGGTGCCGCCCCAATTACAACAGCGCTGTTGCTACCTTCTGCAATAACATTGCATGCGACCTGCCCATTACCGTCAACGATCCTTCTGCTCAGCTGGAGCTGCTGTATATCGACGATCTGATCGACGAAATGCTGGACGCTCTGGAGGGCAAGGCACATCGCTGCGACTTTGACGGCATTGAAACTGTGCTGACGGACACCGGACGCTATTGCGCTGCCCCGGTAACCCACCATGTGACCCTGGGTGAGATTGTTTCCCTTTTGGAATCCTTCCGGGATCAGCCCGCCACCTTGGTCATGCCCCAGATCCCTGCAGGCAGCTTTGCCAAAAAGCTGTACTCCACTTACCTTTCCTACCTTCCCAAGGAAAAAGTGGCTTTCCCCCTGAAAATGAACACAGATGATCGCGGAAGCTTTACGGAACTACTGAAAACCGTAAATTGCGGCCAGTTCAGCGTGAACATCTCCAAGCCCGGCATCACCAAAGGACAGCACTGGCACCACACCAAGTGGGAGTTCTTTATTGTAGTTTCCGGCAAAGGTTTGATCCAAATGCGGAAGATCGGAACAGACGAAGTTCTGAATTTCGAAGTCTCCGGCGAAAAGATCGAGGCGGTTCATATGCTGCCCGGCTACACCCACAATATCATCAACCTGTCCGACACTCAGGATCTGGTCACCGTGATGTGGGCCAATGAGCAGTTTGACCCGGCAAAACCCGATACCTTTTTTGAAAAAGTAGAGAATTAACGATCGTTTCTCCCCTTTGCATACTTTCTATAAAAACCCAGCAAATCCTATATTCTTTGCTTAACAAATAAAATCTCCGGGATTTTCCCGGAGACTTTTTTATCCAAATTATACCATATTTTCTTATTTTGGTTGCAAATGACCCAAAAATATGATAAGCTTACCAAAGAAAAATTTTGCTGCCAGCAAAACCCAATATTCAACATCATTTACTGCCGTAATTTTTTATAATTGCTATGAAAAGGAGGAATCGGACCATGAAAAAGCTCAGCAAGCCTACCGCGCTTACCCGCCGCATCATAGAAAGAACCACCCTCCTGATCGTGCTGGATATTGCATGCATCGTCGCTGCTTACTTCTTCGCACTTCTGTTCCGCTTTGACTTCAGCATTCAGGAGATCCCCAAAATATATTTAAACGGCTACCTGCGCATCATCCCCGTTTGGGTGGCATTGACGCTGGCAATGTTTGTCTGCTGCAAACTTTACAACAGTCTTTTGTCCATGGCCAGCGTCTCTGAGCTGGTGTCTATTATGGGCGCCTATTTACTCCTGTTGCCCCTTTATGCCTTGGCAATTTTTCTTTTGAAACCGGATATGCCCCGGTCTTACTATGTGCTTGGCTATGCCATTTCTTTCTGTCTGACCACCGGTCTTCGTTTTTCTTACCGTCTTCTGCGCCATTTGCGCCATATGGAATCCTCCCGAAGCAAAAACAACCAGCCGGAAAACCGCGTGATGATCATCGGTGCCGGCGCTGCAGGACAGATCTTGATCCGGGATCTGCAGCACTCCCCCTGGCTGTCTGCAAAAGCCTGCTGCGTCATTGACGACAACCCCTACAAACACGGCAGATACATAGAAGGCGTACCCATTGTGGGCGGCAGAGAATATATCCCCACCGCCGCAAAAAAATACCGCATTGATCGGATCATTTTAGCTATCCCCAGCGCCTCTTTTCAAGAGCAGCGCAACATTCTCAATATCTGCAGCACTACCGGCTGCCGGCTGCAGACACTTCCCGGCGTATACCAATTTGTCAACGACGAAGTCCGGGCCAGCCGTCTGCGGGATGTGGATGTGGTGGACCTGCTGGGAAGAGATCAGGTAAGCGTAAATAATCAAGAGATCTTTTCCGATATTTTTGGCAAGGTTGTATTGGTCACCGGCGGCGGCGGTTCTATCGGCAGCGAGCTGTGCAGACAGATCGCCGGCGCAAAACCGCAACAGCTCATCATTTTTGACATTTACGAAAACAACGCCTATGCCATTCAACAGGAGCTGGTTCGCCAGTATCCCAATCTGAACCTGGTCACGCTCATCGGCTCTGTGCGTAATACCCAGCGTATGGAGTCTGTCATGGCCACCTATAAACCGGATCTGGTATTTCATGCCGCAGCCCACAAGCACGTGCCGCTCATGGAAGACAGCCCCAACGAAGCCATTAAAAACAATGTGATCGGCACTTACAAAACCGCGCAAGCGGCAGCCCGCCACGGGGTAAAGAAATTCGTGCTGATCTCTACGGATAAAGCCGTCAATCCCACCAACATTATGGGTGCATCCAAGCGTCTTTGTGAAATGGTGGTGCAGATGATGGATCGGCAAAGCGAGAATACCAACTTTGTTGCTGTGCGTTTTGGCAATGTGTTGGGAAGCAACGGCAGTGTTGTGCCTCTGTTCCGCAAGCAGATCGCCGCAGGCGGCCCGGTCACTATCACGGACAAGCGGATCATCCGCTACTTCATGACCATTCCGGAAGCAGTATCTCTGGTGCTTCAGGCATCTTACTATGCCGAAGGCGGTGAGATCTTTGTCCTGGACATGGGCGAACCGGTGAAGATCGACGATATGGCCAGAAATCTGATCCGTCTTTCCGGCTACACACCGGATGTGGATATTAAGATCGTCTACACTGGTCTGCGTCCCGGCGAAAAGCTCTATGAAGAAATGCTCATGGAAGAAGAAGGCATGAAAGAGACCGAAAATCACCTCATTCACATCGGCAAACCCATTGAAATGGATGACGAATGGTTCAAGGAAAAGCTTTTGGCTCTGGACAATGCCAGCCGCGCCGAAAGCGAAAAGATGAAGCAGATCGTAGCAGAGATCGTTCCCACCTATCGCTACGAACCGTCTGCGAAAAAAACTCCTGTAAGCTAATTTTATAATACCTTTGGGCGGCCAAAACAGGTCGCCCAAACTTTTTTTGCTGTTAACCATCGGATGTTTCTTTAAATATTGCACAAACAAATGCAAAAATGTGCAAATTCTTTGGCAGTTATGGTCATTGCATACTGCAAGCCAAAGTGCTATGATACGCATTGAAAAGACTTTGGAAAGAAGATGACCTTTCATGGAAATTTATTTGATCCTCCTGTCGGTAGCTTTGGTAGCGGGCCTGATGCTGTCAAGATTGGCAAAGAAAGTCAATCTTCCTGCTGTAACCGCCTATCTGGTGGCCGGTCTGCTGCTGGGCCCCTACTGTTTGGGCGCGCTGAAGCTCCCCGGTTTCGGCTTTCAGTCCTTACATCAGGTAGAGACGCTAAACATTATCACCCAAACAGCTTTGGGCTTTATCGCTTTCACCATCGGCAATGAATTTCGCTTAAGCCAGCTGAAAGCCACCGGTGCCAAGGCCATTACCATCGGCATTCTCCAGGCGGTGATCACCACAGCTCTTGTGGATATTGTGCTCATTGCCCTGCATTTTTGTTTCCCCAATATCATCTCTCTGCCCTGTGCCATCGTGCTGGGCGCCATCGCCTCTGCCACCGCACCTGCCGCCACGCTTATGGTCATCCGGCAGTATAAAGCCGACGGCCCGCTGACCAAGCTGCTGATGCTGGTGGTCGCCATTGACGACGCTGTAGGCCTCGTGCTGTTTTCCGCCTCCTTTGGTATCGCCTCCGCCCTGTCCAACGGGCAAGTAAGCGTGCTGGGTATTGTGGTTGAACCTATTTTGGAAATCCTTTTGTCCATCGGACTCGGAAGCCTCATGGGCTGGCTTTTGAATTGGGTGGAGCAATTCTTCCACTCCCGCAGTAAGCGCATGACCATCTCCATCGCCTTTGTGTTGCTGACTGTAGGCCTTTCCATGCTGAAATTCCAGATCGGCCCTATTCACTGTGGCTTCTCCCTGTTACTGGTATGTATGATGACCGGCACCATATTCTGCAACATCTGCTCAACTTCCGAAGAATTGATGGACCGTGTAGACAGCTGGACCATGCCGCTGAATGTGCTGTTTTTCGTCATCTCCGGCGCAGAGCTGGATCTGCAGGTGCTTATGAACCCCCTGACTTTGCTGATCGGTGTGATCTATATCCTGTCCCGGTCTGCCGGTAAATACTTTGGCTCTGACATCAGCTGCCGCCTCACCGGGCAAAGCCACGCCATCACCAGTAATCTGGGCATCACTCTGCTGCCCCAGGCCGGTGTAGCCCTTGGCATGGCCTTAACCGCAGCCTCCCTCCCCGGAGGAGAACTGACCCGGAATGTAGTCTTATTTGCCGTGCTGATCTACGAGCTTGTTGGCCCGGCACTGACCAAGCGTTCTCTTACCGCTGTGGGCGAGATCAAACCCGAGGGTCGCACCAGCGCCCGTACCCACAATTCCCCTCCCCCCGTATAATTTTTGGGTGTGCTGCCAAACGCAGCACACCCTTGCTTTTTATAACGCACAGAAACCACCGGAAACCCCGGTGGCTTCTGCACAAAGAGGAAAGAAAATGAAGCAAACAGATCTTAACCCAAGTTCAAAAAGGACATGGGATCCATTGCGACGTCATTACAGGTAACACTGAAGTGCACATGGTCTCCCACAGCAGATTCCAGCAGTGCAGTATTCCCCACCGTACCAATGACCTGTCCCACAGTCACCGTATCCCCGGCGGCCACCTGCAATTCCTTGGCAAGGCTGGAATACTTGGTCACATAGCCGTCTGCATGGCGGATCACCACAGTTGTGCCCATGGTATCGTCCTCATAAGTGGTATACACCGTGCCGTCTGCCGCTGCACAGACTTCCGTACCTGCATCCGCGGCAATATCAATACCGTTGTGCACCCGCCAATCCCGGGTGGTGGGATTATAGCTTAAGCAATCCATGGCATAACCCGCCACCGTCTGGCCGGAAACCGGCATGCCGGTCTTCATAGTGGGCTTAGGGGGCGTTGTCGGCTGTGTGTCAGCATCCGGGTCTGTGGGAGCAGGCGCAACCGCCTGCACATCGTCACTGGGATCTGCCACATCCACATCCAAAGTAGGATTGTTTAGCTGTGCCTCACCTTGATTTACATTGCGATAATAAACATAACCGGAAATCCCGATGGCAACCGCGCACAGGATCAGGGCTATGTAGTAGCCCTTTGCACTCCAGCCGTTGCCGGTGTTTTTTCTGCTTTTCATTTTAAGCACCTCCGGTTGTGAGTATTGCCATATGTTGGAACACTTAAACATACCCCAGAAATATTTTTACAAACGCATTGACTTTGCGCATTTTTATGCTACAGTTATAGTTGTCATATTTTGACGCAAAACACGAAAGAAACGGGGGAGGATAATGTCCAAGGAACTCATCAGGCTCCGGGATCTGACCATGGAGTTCGACGGGGAGCGTATACTCGACAATATCGATCTTTACATCAATGATAAGGAATTTTTAACCTTGCTTGGCCCATCCGGCTGCGGCAAAACCACCACTTTGCGGATCATTGGCGGCTTTTTGACGCCCACTTCCGGCACAGTGACTTTTGACGGCAAATGCATCAACGACCTGCCTCCTTATGAGCGTCAGATCAACACGGTATTCCAGCGCTATGCTCTTTTCCCCCACCTGAATGTGTTTGACAATATCGCATTCGGTCTGCGGGTAGCAAAGCTGCCCAAGGAGGAGATCACAGAGCGGGTAAACCGGATGCTGGAGATCGTTAGCCTGAAAGGCTACGGCCACCGGAAGATCGGTTCTCTGTCCGGCGGTCAGCAACAGCGTGTGGCCATTGCGAGAGCTCTGGTAAACCAGCCCAAGGTCCTTCTTCTGGACGAGCCCTTGGGCGCACTTGACCTGCGCCTTCGCAAGGATATGCAGATCGAGCTGAAGCGGATCCAGCAGGCCATGGGCATCACCTTTGTGTATGTGACCCACGACCAGGAAGAAGCACTTTCCATGTCCGACACTGTGGTGGTCATGGACAAGGGCAGGATCCAACAGATCGGCAAACCGGAGGATATATATAACGAGCCGAAGAACGCTTTTGTGGCGGACTTTATCGGCGAAAGTAACATTTTGGACGGCGTTATGCTGGAAGACTACAAGGTGCGCTTCTTCGGAAGAACCTTCACCTGTGTAGACAAGGGCTTTGCCCCCAACGAAAGCGTTGACGTTGTCATCCGTCCCGAGGATATCGACATCGTCCCGGCTGACCAGGGCCACCTGGTGGGCACGGTCACCTCTGTGACCTTCAAAGGACTCAACTACGATATCATCGTGGAATTCAAAGGCTTCAAGTGGCTCATCCAAACCACGGATTATCAACCCGAGGGCGCCACGATTGGCATTTTGCTAAACCCCGAGGATATTCATATCATGCACAAGAGTGAATATTCCGGTATGTTTGGTGACTACAGCTCCTACTCTGCCGAGTACGATGAGCTGACGGAGGATGCCACCGATGAAGAAGAATAAGTCTGTTTTTCTCAGCGTGCCCTACATCCTGTGGATGGTGGCCTTTACGCTGATCCCTCTGGGCGTGGTGGCCTACTATGCCCTCACCGATCCGGACACCGGCGCATTGACCGTGCGCAACCTGCAAGAGCTTTTGGTCTATCTGCCTGAACTGGGCAAGTCTGTTGCCTATGCTCTAATCTCTGCGCTGATCTGCCTGATCTTAGGCTATCCGGTGGCTTATTACATTGCTCATCGCAATGAAACGACACAGAAATTCCTGTATATGCTCATCATGCTGCCCATGTGCATGAGCTTTCTGCTGCGCACCCTGGCATGGGTGGGCCTGTTGCAGGATACCGGCATTATCAACAATCTTCTGGAGGCCATAGGTCTGCACCGGGTCAAACTCATCCGCACCCCCGGCGCTGTGATCTTAGGCATGGTTTACAACTACCTGCCCTATATGATCCTGCCGCTGTACTCCACCATCGTAAAAATCGACGGTCGGCTTATTGAAGCTGCGGAAGACTTGGGATGTACCCCCACCAAGGTATTTACTAAGGTGGTGCTGCCCCTGTCTGTTCCCGGTATTCTTTCCGGCATCACCATGGTCTTTGTACCGGCAGTATCCACCTTCTACATTTCCCAAAAGCTGGGCGGTACGGATACCGTACTCATCGGTGACATCATCGAGCGATGGTTCAAACAAGGCAACAACGCCAACCTTGGCGCGGCACTGAGCCTGGTTCTCATGCTCCTTGTGCTCCTATGCACCGGTATCATGAACCGCTTTGGCGACGAGGAAGGCGGTGTGGTAGCATGAAAAGAGCAAACCGTATCATCACCGCACTGATCTTCATCTTCCTGTACCTGCCCATGGCAGTGCTCATCGTGGCATCCTTTAACACGGGTAAGGATATTACCCAGTTTGAGGGCTTCACCCTGCAGCAATATGTGCGGCTGTTCCAGGATGACAAGCTGCTGAGCCTGCTTGGAAATTCCTTAATTATTTCCATTCTGGCCAGCCTTATCTCCACCGTGTTTGGCACAATGGCATCTTTGGGCATTCACAGCTTGAATCCCAAAATGCGCAGTGCCGTCATGAACCTGACCAACATTCCCATGACCAATCCCGACATCGTCACCGGTGTGAGCCTGTCGCTGCTGTTTGTGTTCGTGGGAACGAAAATGCTGGGCCAGAAGGAAAGTTTGACCTTTGGCACTTTGCTCATTGCCCACATCACCTTCAACCTTCCCTATGTTATTTTGAATGTGATGCCCAAGCTGCGGCAGATGGACAACTCCCTGACCGATGCTGCCATGGACCTTGGATGCACCCCGGTGCAGGCATTTTTCAAGGTAACGCTCCACGAGATCATGCCCGGTGTGATCTCCGGTGCCATCATGGCCTTTACCATGAGTTTGGACGATTTCGTCATCAGCTATTTTGTCACCGGCTCGGACTTCGTGACCCTGCCTGTGGAGATCTACTCCTATACGAAAAAGCCCATTCAGCCCAAGGTGTACGCCATGTTCACCCTGCTGTTTGCTCTGATCTTCGTGCTCATGGTCACCATGAACCTGCTGCAGCTGCGTGCTGAAAAGAAAAAGCAGGAGAAGGTGACTGCACCCCAAAGCCGGGGTATGCGGATCTTCAAGCGGGCCATCGCCTGCGTGGCCATCGTGGCGATCCTTGCCGGCAGCTGTGCGCTGATTTTCGGCGCTCGTCAGGAAAAGATCACCCTGAATGTTTACAACTGGGGTCAGAATATTGCCGACGGCTCTGACGACACCATGGACATCATTGCCGAATTTGAAAAGGCATATCCCAATATCGACGTCAATTATCTGACCTACGATTCCAACGAATCTCTGTACAGCAAGCTCTCCACCGGTGGTATCAGCGTGGATGTGATCATCCCGTCTGATTATATGATCGCCCGGATGATCCAGGAAAATATGCTGTTGGAGCTGAACTTCGACAACATTCCCCACTATGCCAATGTAGACGAGAATTTTAAAAATACCGCCTACGACCCGGAGAATAAATACTCCGTACCCTACACTTGGGGAACTGTGGGAATTCTGTACAACACCACCATGGTTGATCCGGCGGATGTGACCGGCTGGGAAGTTCTGTGGAATGAAAAATACGCAGACGAGATCTTAATGTTCGGCAACTCCCGGGATGCTTTTGGCATTGCCCAGTACCTGCTTGGCTATGATGTGAACACCACAAACAAGGAAGAATTGCTCCACTGCGCGCAAAAGCTTAGAGAGCAGTTCCCTGTGGTGCAAAACTATGTCATGGACGAGGTCTACAATGCCATGGAAAACGGCGAGGCAGCCATTGCCACCTACTATGCCGGAGACTGCATGATGATGATGGAGAACAATCCGGATCTTGCCTTCTACCTGCCGGAGGATCAGGGCTTTAACCTGTTTATCGATGCCATGTGCATCCCTACCTGCTGTCAGGAAAAAGAAGCCGCAGAGCTGTTCATCGACTTCATGTGCCGCCCGGAGATCTCCGGTGCAAATATGGACTATATTTGCTACGGCTCTCCCATTATTGGCGCAAAGGAATATATGGACGAATCTTTGGCAGAAAGCCCTGTGGTCTACCCCAGCGACGAGGTGCTGGCCAACGGCTCCAGCTACAGCTACCTGCCCGAAGAGATTTCCAGATACGTGGAAAGCCTGTTTATGCAAGTCAGAAACGGCAATTAAAAAATAATAACGGAGCAGTGCAAATGCACTGCGCCGCCTTTCTGCTTCTGCTGCTCCCCCAAAAAGACTTGATTCTTTCTGGCCCATGTGTTACAAT